>DYNE01000018.1 GCA_020721225.1 Pelodictyon luteolum
CCTCTTCAACCTGACCCGTAACACTCAGCTCGTTTTTCCGATCTCCACTCAGAACCAAGAACCAAGAACCAGGAACCAATTCCCCAATCTTCTACCGCGAAGCGATACTCCAGCAATGCGAAGCGAGCTATACTCCGCGATGCGACAGCGAGCATACTCCCGTTCGCCCGCGAACGATACTCCTCTTCCCGCCCACAATTCCCATCTTCCCATTTCCCTCCCGGAGCGCATCAGGCCGCTTCCTTTTTGCATCGTGGCCGATGAACACTATCTTGCAGAAATACTTTTTCCCTGAATAAACAGCTTTTCATGCCTCTTCAAGACGGTTACGGCGTTCTTGCAGGAACCTTGCACAGCTATTCCTGTGATCGGATCAAACATGATGACCAGTATTACCACTGTACTGTCAGAGTCAAGGCAGGAGCGCTTATCTACCGCTGTCCGGTTGACCTCGACAATAAAAAATCCTCTGACGGTATTCAGTGGAGGGTTGTGGAGATGGGGAGAACTTCACTCAAAGGGATTTCCGAACTCAGGGATGGCTGGCACGCGCTCCGTTCAAATCCGCATTCCGGAGCCCTTGATTACTACCGCTCGCCGGAACTGGCACCTACCGACGAGTGTCGGCGAGCAGATGACGACGCGTCCGACAACGTCATGAGCGCACCGGCTTCAGGTTGTGTTCCGTGGCGGTATGGAACCGGAGCTGCGGCATTCAGAGACCTTGAACCCCTCCTGAAGCATGCCCGCAGGCTTTATGTGTTCGGTGAGCCCTTCAGAACCGGGAAAGGCGTTCATAATATCCATCAGAATCAGGGTGATCCCCCTGACAGCCGGTGGTTTGGCGAAAACGGCATCTGGCAGGACGGGTGCGTCGTTGCGGAAAGATGGAATCACACCGTTGCCGCTTTTCTTTGCAAGTTCAAGTCACAGCGGTTCATCACAGCCGACGCGATGTCTCATCTCTCCGCCTGAAGCCTGTTTGCCGTCGTTTTCCTGCAAGCAGTTGTAACGAAAGGAAATCTGTCAGGATGATCAGGTAATGGTAAAGAGAGCGGTAACAAACTGTAACCTTTTTTTGCATAAAAGTTACAGTTTGCGGTTGTTGCATGTTCACTGCTTGTGTAACTTCTATCTGGACACTGAACCGGCGAAGGGAAAACGTCAATAAACTTTCGCACCGAAGGAACCGTTTTGTTTTGCGGCAGCACAGTATGCCCGCAGACGAAATATATTTTTCAAACAAATACTATCACGGAGAGCAATAACAATGGCTGCTTTTGATTATGGACAAAAAGCGGATCCTGTCCTTTTTGCAAAACTGATTTCCGGAGGTTATCAGGTAAATGTACAGGATTCGATCAGGCAGGGGTGGGAGATGTTCAAACTGCATATCGGAGAGTTTGTCGGATATACGCTGATTATTTTTGTCATATCGGCACTCTGTTCAAAAATGGGGGCATTCGGATCGATAGTGTTTTCCGCAGTCGCGGCGCCGTTTTATGCCGGATATGCGATCGTCGCTTTCAATCTGCTCAGCGGAAAACCGTTGCAGTTCGGCGATTTCTTTAAAGGGCTCAACTATTTTCTTCCGCTTTTTCTTGCCGGTCTTGCAAGCGGTATTCTTGTAAGCCTTGGCTTTGCGCTTCTCATTCTTCCCGGTATCTATCTTGCTGTCTGTTACATGTTCGTCACGCTGCTGATTGTCGATCATCGAATGGAATTCTGGGATGCCATGGAAACCAGCCGTAAAATCGTGTCGAAAAACTGGTTCGCGCTGTTCGGGCTCGCTTTCGCCCTTTTCGCCGTGAACCTTCTTGGCATGCTGGCTCTTGTTGTCGGTCTGCTGGTTACAGTGCCGGTTACCTCATGCGCGGCCGCTGTTGCCTACAAGGAGATTATCGGGCTTCACTCAAGCGAGTGGTAAAAAAAAATACAGGAACTGAAAGAATGAACGCATTGAAATTGCCGGCTTTTGCTGTCTGGGCTTTTGTGCTGCTGTCCGGCTTTTCGACAGCACTCTATGGTGAAGAGCCTCAGATTGTCGTATCGGCGACGGGCAAGGTTTCGGTGAAGCCCGACATGGCCGAATTCGGCGTGCTGGTGAAGTCTGTGGCGAAGAACGCCGATCAGGCAGCACTCCGAACCGCTGAAAAATACCGTGCTCTTCAGCAGGCCCTTCGTGCCGCAGGTATTCCTGCCGAGGATGCTCCGACGGCGGGTTATACCGTCAGTCCACAGTGGGAGTGGGTGCAATCGGAAGGCAAAAGCGTACTGAAAGGGTATGCAGCACAGCATATCGTCATGGTGAAGGTGCGTAATCTCGCCTCTACCGGAAAGGCAGTCGATGCTGCTGTGCAGTCCGGCGCCGATGAGGTACACCAGATCACCTTCACCTCGAGCCGTTACGATGAACTGCGCCGTCAGGCGCTTGCCGCAGCGGTCTCGAATGCACGGGGTGATGCTGAAATTATGGCGAAAGCTGCCGGTGGGCGTCTCGGCGGGGTTATCGAACTGACGGTCGGTCAACCGTTGTACAGGCCTGCGCCCTCTATGGATATGATGACGATGAAAGCTGCGGCTCCGGAGGCAGCTCCTCCTACCGAGATAGCTCCTGCCGAGCAGGATATTGCTGTAAGTGTCAGTTCAAAGTGGAAATTTCTGGGTACACCTGCCCGATAAAGGGCTGAACGTGTTTTCGTCTTGCTGCGGTGGAGGTAAGCGTGAAAAAGCAGATACTTGAACGTTATGAAAAGACAGCTGCTGGCAGCCTCATCGTCGACGTTGCCGCCAGGCGTGTTGCAGATCTCTATGAGAACTTCGATAAAAGCTCCCCCTATCACCGGAAGGATCTTGACGGAGATCTTGTTTCCTATATTACCGACAGCGTTCGGGAAATAGGTAAAAGGGATTTCGTCGTCAGGTTTTCGATAGAGCAGCCACTTTCCGAAGAGCTGATGGACATGGTGCGTGCAGGCATGCATGCCTTTTTCATGTACAAGAAAGAGCTGGAATACATCGCCATGAAAAAAATGGTGAGGACATCGCTTTTTCTGCTGGTAACCGGTATCGTCATTCTCGGTGTTTCGCTCAGGGTGAACCATCTGTTGGCCCTGTCCGGGCCGATCTCTTTTCCGAACAGTTTTTTTGCTGAAGGTCTTACCATTGTTGCCTGGGTTTCGATCTGGGAAGGATTGGCCACCTTTCTGCTGAACTGGGCGCCGCATCTCTTCCGAACCCGTCTTTTTCAGCGAATCGCCGTTGCATCCGTGCTGTTTCGGTTGTCCGAAAAGCGTGAAGAAGACGAATCGTGAACGCATGACGAAAAGGCCCGGGGTTGGAGCGTAAAGAAAAAAAACCTATCTTTTACACTTGTTTTATGATTTGTACTGTGTGATTGATATGTACCGGATTTCCGCATTGTCCGATCTTGTGTCGGCAGTGTTGCCGCATCGAATCGTCCGGTATCAGAAGGGCGGAACCTCGCGTTCTGCATTCTGACGCCGCTTCAGGGTACTGTGTTATGTTTTGTTAAATGTCAAGAGCCGCTGCCCTGACGGGCGGAGCTTAAAACTCAGCGAGGTTGCTTATGATTCGTTCTATGGTAATGTTATTCTTCATTCTTTCGGTGCTTCCTGTACCCGTTCACGCCTTTTCCTTCCAGCAGAACTCTTTTCGTAAACAGATCTCCACTCTTTTCCACTCTTCCGAACTGAAAAACAAGGTCGATCCAAAAGTACTCAATATGGCACTTGCCGGTTATTACTCCCTGAAAGAGCAGGGAAAGGTTAACCGCGATGGAATTCTGACTGTGATCGATTTCAATAAACCCTCGGTTGATGACCGTCTTTTTGTGATCGATATCAATAGGGGAAGACTGCTTTATTCCGGTCTTGTCGCTCATGGCAGCGGCAGCGGCGATAATTACGCTTACGATTTTTCGAACGCTCCGGGTTCGCACAAGAGCAGTCTCGGGTTTTACAGGACGGGAATGACCTATGACGGAAAACACGGCTATTCACTCAGGCTGCAGGGAATGGAGCCGGGTATAAACGACAATGCCGAGTCGAGAAGCATCGTTATTCACGGCGCCGATTATGTTTCACAGGATTTTATAAGGAAGCATGGACGTCTCGGACGAAGCCAGGGATGTCCTGCCGTATCATTTGACAGCTTTCAGCATGTCATCGATCTCATCAAGGACGGAAGTTGCCTTTTTATCTACCACAGGGATGGCGAGTACTCGTCAGGTTCGCGCCTGATCAATCCCGGCTTTGCATTTCTGCAGAATAATCCGGGCATTCTCGCCTCATAATAACACCATCGTTCATGAGAGCTTTCGTTTTTCTTCTGTTTTTGCTTGTTTCGGCTCGAATCGTTCAGGGCGAGCCGGTTTCTCCCGGGAATCAGACTATCGGCAAGAAAACGACGGCTCGGCAGCATGCGCCCGATTCCGTTCTCGCCTCACAGTTGCGTTGTCACTTTCAGGCGACGGGCAGCAATGCAGCAGCTCCGGAAAGAAGGGTATTCAACAGTCAGCTGGCCCGCTTTTATGCCGCGCGGAGCTATAGGCCTGTCTGGACGGAACGGGCAAACGTTGCCGAACTCATCGAAGCCATCGGTGAAAGTGAAAACGATGGCCTGATTCCCGATGATTATCACATCAAAGAGATCCGCAGTTTTTTTTTCTCTCCTCCGCGTACTCCTGAGCTGCAGGCAAAGTACGATCTGCTGCTCAGCGACGCATTACTGAGCCTTGCATATCATCTTCGTTTCGGGAAAGTCGATCCGGAAAGCCTTGACCCCAACTGGAATCTTGACGGTACTGCGCGCCGGACGGCACTTGAATACAGGTTGCAGAATGCTCTTGCTGCGGGCCGGCCAAAAGCGGCGCTCGATGAACTTCGCCCGACGAATTCCGGATACGCCGATCTGAAAAAAGGACTTGCCCGCTACCGGGTCATAGCCGGAGCAGGGGGTTGGCAGAAGGTTCCCGAGGGGGATCCTTTCAGGGAAGGAGTGAGAGATCGCCGGGTACCCCTGCTTCGAAAACGGCTTCAGCAGTCCGGAGACCTTCCCGGCGGAGTTGCCGATAGTTCGAATGTTTACACTGTCGCCATGGCAAACGCCGTGAAACGGTTTCAGAAGCGCAACGGCCTGGCGGTTGACGGCGTGGCCGGAACGGCGACAATCGGAGAAATCAATATTCCGGCAGCAGAGCGTGTCGATCAGATACGCCTTAACCTGGAGCGTTACCGCTGGTTCGTCAACGATCTCGAACCAACCTACGTGCTGGTGAACATTGCCGGCTTCACTCTGCAGTATATTGAGAACGGGCGCTATCGCTGGGGAACGCGGGTGATTGTGGGACAACCATATCGCGAGACTCCGGTTTTCAAGGCAGATATGCAGTATATCGTCTTCAATCCGCAATGGGTTATTCCACCGACCATTCTTGCCAAGGATGCTCTCCCGGCCATTCGTAACAGCCGCTCCTATCTTGACAGAAAGAAACTCAGGGTAATCGATTCCAGGGGCAGGGTGGTTGATCCTGCATCTGTCAACTGGTCGGGCTATTCGGCAGCCAACTTTCCCTATCGGCTTCAGCAAACAGCCGGTGACCATGGAGCCCTTGGCAGAATCAAGTTCATGATGCCCAACAAACACATTATTTATCTGCATGATACGCCGACCAAAAATCTGTTTGACAAAAGCGAACGCACCTTCAGTTCCGGTTGCATAAGGGTTGAAAATCCGCTCGATCTTGCGCAGCTTGTGCTGCAGGATTCGGTAAAATGGAACAGAAAAAGTATCGACAGCACTATCGCTGCAGGAAAAACCAGCACGGTCAATCTTCCGAAAAGGATTCCGGTTTTTCTGCTCTATCTGACGGCAATCGCCGAAGGTGAGGAGATACAGTTCCGCAGGGATGTCTATAATCGTGACGATCGCCTTCGGAAGGCGCTCGATTCGCCGGTTCCGCAATACCGGATACAAAGCTGCGGACTCTGATCGAATGGCATTTACCGTTAACATATCGCTTCAGCGAGAGTTTACAACTTCAGGCAGCTTTGACGGGGTTTTTGCGCTTCTTGCCGATGTTCCCCGATCAGCAGCGCATTTTCCGAAAGTCGATGCTCTCGTCGATCTTGGTGGCAATGTCTTTCGCTGGGAGATGGAAAAAATCGGTATAGGAGGCTATACTCTTCAGCAGACGGTTTACGCCTGTCTCTATCGGGACGATGCGGTCGCTGGGAGAGTTTTCTGGGAACCGGTAAAGGGGGTCGGCAATGCCGTTGTTGGCGGGGAGTGGAATGTCCGCCAGACCAGTGCAGGCACTGTGGTGACGTTGAATACAAGAGGTTCGCTGACCGTTGATTTCCCCTCATTTCTGCAGTTCATGCTTGCTCCGCTCGTCGAGATGGAATTTACCGGTATGGTTGACCAGTATATCGTTAACCTGAAGGAGAGCTTCAGCAGACTGTAACCGCTTGTCGATTACCATTGTTTCCGGTGGACAGACCGGAGTTGACCGTGCGGCACTTGATGCGGCGATCGCTGCAGGACTGCCGCATGGCGGATGGTGCCCGAAAGAGCGCCGTTCCGAGGACGGAGCCATTCCATCCCGTTACCGGTTGAAAGAAACGTCGGCAAAGGCATATCGAATAAGAACGACGGCCAATGTGCGCGACTCCGACGGAACGCTTCTTCTTATAAGGGAGCGACTCAAGGGAGGAACGCGACTTACATTGCAGTGCGCAGAGAAAACGGGACGCCCATATCTTCTTTTGCTCTTGTCCGGTCGACCGGATACCGTTCCGGTTGTGCAGTGGATGCAGAACAATGCCATCAGGGTGCTCAATATTGCCGGACCGCGAGAGAGTTCCGAGCCCGGAATCTATGCCGAAGCACGATTCTGGCTCGACAACCTTTTTGAGCAATTGAAAAGAGAGACGTAACGGCGTTATGTCTTATTCCAATTCTATTTCAATAATGCACGTATAATCCAGGAGCAAGCGATGAGGGAATGGGAAGATGGGGATTGTGGGCGGGAAGAGGAGTATCGTTCGCGGGACGAACGGGAGTATAGCTCGCTTCGCATTGCTGGAGTATCGCTTCGCGGCAGAAGTTTGGGGAATTAGTTCTAAGTTCTGAGTTATGAGTTCTGAGTGGAGATCGGAAGAACGTGCTGAGTGTTACGGGTCAGGTTGAAGAGGCTGGAGTTGAAAAAAAACATAATTTTATGCCGCGTGGCGTGCAATGCTCCCATTCGCGGAGCGAATGATACGCCCGGGCGTACCCGACCGATACTCCCGCGAAGCGATACTCCTTTTGTGCTGGTTAATGGGAGGGAATTTCAGGATTGTCGCGGGCAATATGATTGCTTATTTGTATTGGAAATGGAATTAAGCGTTGGCAGGAAGCGATCAGCAACAAAATAAGGAGGTTTTTCATGCGAAGAACAGGTTTCCGGACTTTTCTGTCCATGTTGTCCATTTCGGCATTGACGCTGACATCGTCTGTTCAGGCCGAAATTATCAAACCCGTTTCCGTCAAAGGGATCGGGAAATATACCAACAGCCTTCGTCTGCTTATAGACGGTCGTACACCGCTCCAGGGTGCTGCCTTTGACGATCCGTCCTGCGTTTACTGGTATGATCCCACGGTTTCATTCGTGATCGATCTTGGAGCTCTTTACATGATTACCGGTATAACCATGCAGGTCGACAACAACGACAACTATCGGCTTTCATGCTCCAGGGACGGTCGTCATTATACAACCGTACTCTATCTCGGCAGTGAAACAGGCGAGATAGATTGGGGTATGGAGACCGTAAGTACGGGAAAAGGGCACAAAGAGTACCTTCAGGATCTGCGGTTTACCCCTGGCCCGGCCCGCTATATCAAACTGTCGGGAAGCGGCGGTGATCTGATCTATGCCGCATCGGAAATCCTTGTTACCGGCACCAGAGCCGTAAACCTCATCCCGCAGCAGAACAGCGGAAGCACAAATCCACCCCCCATTAATTGAGAAAGAGGCCACGGTCAAGCAGGGAGTCAGCTCTGAATCTGTTTTAAGGGTCAGAGCTGACTGACAAAGCGGTTACTCATCAACCTCCTCCCATCCGGTGATCATCGCCTTTATGTTCGAGGTCAGGGTGTGTCCCGTTGTGGTCATATACACGTGCATGATCACGAATGCGATAAGCAGGTAGGCAAGCAGGGTATGAATCAGGGCGATCGGCTCCATCCATGCAGGGTTCATGCCGAGAGCGACCAGTTCGTTGAAATAGAAGTAGATAAAGCCGAAAATAATCTGCGAGGGTAGTCCTACAAGGGTCAGCATAAGGTAGGTGATACGCTGAAGCGGATTGAGCCTCGATATTTCGTTTTTCTTGAACGGATGCGGTTCGTGTTTGAAAATGCCGATCATGTAGTAGCGTACCTGCATCCATATTTTTTCAACAAGGTTGCCTTCGGTAAGATACTGGCGGAAATCACCGGTGGTGATATACCAGAAAAACGCGATGAAGATCAGCCCCAGGAGACCCCATCCGGAAATGTTATGGATCCTGAATGCGTTTTCGTAACCCATGAGGGTATACAAGCCGTGCACTTCAAGTCCGGTCAGCAGCAGTACGGAGATAATGAGAAACTGCGTCCAGTGCCAGAAACGCTGAAATCGTGCGTACAGATAGATCTTTTTCATTTGCCACCTGCCTTCTTCAGTTTTTTAACGGTGAAATACCGGATGATCGAGTGGATGATGACCCCGATAAGTGACCCCGATATGGCCAGAAGACCGAAATATTCCACAAAGGGGTTCGTATCTCTTCCCATCAGATAGAAACCGCTGAGATTCTGCAGTCGTCCGCTCCGTGAATGGCACTCTCTGCAGCTGAGGGATTTTTCCTTCGGAGATACCATATGAGAAATCGGCCAGTACATCTCGGTTTTCACAAAAGCATATTTTCCGCTGTACTCGAGACCCGCATTTTCCATTCCCTTACTGATCGACTTGTCCCAGTTGAAGTCCGACCAGTAGGCTCCGGAACCTTTCGGTCCGTAAACGATGGGTTTTACGAAGCGTTTCAGTACCGGATCGTAAGGCTGCATACCGCGATGCACCTTGAACGGCCAGATTCTTGAAAGGGGGTCGTTTGCCGCGCCGTCGGGATGATTGACCGAAACGACTTTCCTGTCGTCGATTATGGTTTTAAACGTCGTGTAGTTCATTTCGCCGTTGAACCAGCTGTATTCGGGAGCAACGTTTTTCGCCCATCTGAACTCTCCTTTTTTCGATACATACAGAATGCATCCCGAAGAGTCTTTAATGGTGATCTCTTTACCGTTTTTATCGAATTTGCCGGCTTTGGACCAGTCCCACCACATTTTTGTCGGGCGTTCTTTCGCTATGAAAGGTATATGACAGGTCTGACAGGCCACTCTGGCTACATGGTCGTTGAGTTTTTTAAGCTTTTTATGCGGTTTGAGACCGTGACATGAGCTGCAGGTTGCCGGATTGTTATCCGCAAGCGGATAATCGAATCCATGCGTATCATGAGCTTCCGGCGTATACCGGCTTCCGGGAACCTGATGACCTTCTGTTTTATGGCAGTCCGCGCAGGTCATGTTCAGCTCTTTTTTACCGATCGCCATATGGACGTCGAGTTCCCGATCGGGTTTGAGCAGGGAGTTGTCGAGATCGCCATGCTTGACCGCATCGGCGCCGCCCCCTTCGAAATGGCAGATGCCGCAATTGTGCCGGTCCGGGTGGCCGACACGCTGCGCAACAAAGGAGAGATCAACTTTCGGGAAGGTTTTTTTCTCGAACACTGTGGTCTGATAGGCGGGATGTCCGGCTCCCGCAGGCAGCTTTTTATAGGTTCCGGTCATATCGTGGCAGGCAAGGCAGTCGACATTCTCTTCACTTTTGAAGTTGAAGTTTTTGTCTTTCCAGTCGTAGCCGATATGGCAGGAGGTGCATCGCGGTTCGTTGCCTTCCACCGAGATGCAGAAATTGTTCACGACATTTTTTTTGCCCAGCCTGTCGCCTTTTTTCATGGGTACATCCCATGTCCAGTGTCTGGTGCGATGGAGCTGTTTGGATGCTTCGGTATGGCAGGTCAGACAGGCTTTCGTTACCTCGGGACCGCTTTTGAAATCCTGTTGAAGAATTTTGAATTTCTTGTGATCGGTTGTCGATATCAGCAGGGAATCAACTTTATGATGAAAGGGCTCTGCGGAAAGCGGCTCCGATAACGGAAAGAGAAGACCCGAGAGAAGAGTGCCTGTCAACAGCAGTTTTTTCATGGTACCAGATATTTGGTTACGGACAGTAAAACCGCGTATACCCCAGTAAGGTACAAATAACTTTATGAAAAATAATCAGTTAACGATTGTTGATTATGAAAAGATCGAAAAAAAACCTTTAAGCAGGTCTTGGCGGAACAATTCCGGTATAGTAATCACGATACCGGAATTGAAAGCGGAAATTCGGGGTGCGGATGGGTTTGCGACAACAGCAGGGAAAAACGCGATCGTTTCAGGAGTGCTCCGGTTTCATCCCGTCGATTTTAGCGAGCAGATCTCTGGTTGACTGGTAAAACAGCGGGAGCAGTTCGCTGAACGAGAGGCGCACCGTTCCGCTTTCGTCGATGAAGACGTAGGCTCGCTGCGACATGCCGAGAAAATCCGTCGCTTCGTACATCCGGCTCACCTTTTTTTCCCGGTCGCTCAAAAGCGTAAAGGGAAGGCTGTTCTTTTCGCCGAACTTTTTGTGCGAATCCACCGAGTCTGTGCTGATGCCAAGTATGATAATGTCCCGTTTGGTGAACTCGGTGTAGTTGTCGCGGTAGCTGCAGAGCTGCGTCGTGCAGACCGGGGTGTCGTCGCCCGGATAGAATGCGAGCAGCACTCTTTTACCGGCATAATCAGCAAGGGAGATCATGTTCCCGTCCGAGTCGGGAAGGGTGAAATCCGGTGCTTTGGTTCCTTCTGCAATCATAAGGCATCTCCCTTGTTGCGGTTAATGAGCATCTTTTAAAGAAGAAACCGCAGAAGCCGCTTTGTGGTTTCTGCGAACAGGAAAAAGTGGAGAAGAAAAGGGAGATCTGGTGGACGGAGTGGACAGGCAACGGTGATTGTCCGTGCCTGTCCGTGATTTTTTCTTTACTCCGGGTCGTAGTTCAGTGCGGGTGCGAGCCATTTTTCGGTTTCTTCGACGCTCATCCCCTTGCGTGCGGCGTAATCCTCGACCTGATCCCTGCCTATCTTGCCGAGTATGAAATACTTTGCCTGCGGATGGGCGAAGTAGAAGCCGCTTACCGAGGCTGCCGGGTTCATGGCATAGGTTTCCGTAAGGGTGATGCCGGTTGCCGTTTCGGCGTTCAGCAGGGTGAAGAGTTCAGCTTTCTCCGTATGGTCGGGGCAGGCCGGATAACCCGGAGCCGGGCGGATTCCCCGATATTTTTCATTGAGCAGCTCCTCGCCGCCGAGAATTTCTGCGGGCGCATAGCCCCAGAGCTCACGCCGCACCTTTTCGTGCAGCATTTCGGCAAAGGCTTCCGCAAGCCGGTCGGCCAGCGCCTGAGTCAGGATGCGGTGGTAATCGTCCTGCTCCAGGGTGAACCGGTTGAGCGTTTTTTCGATGCCGAGTCCAGCCGTGACGGCAAAGCCTCCGATATAATCCCCGATGCCGCTCTCTTTCGGGGCGATGAAATCCGCCAGGGCAAGATTTGGTTCGCCCTCCGGTTTTTCCTGCTGCTGGCGCAGGGTGTGCACCTGCATGAGCGCCGATGAGCGGTTGTCGTCCGTGTAGATTACAATATCGTCTCCGTTGCTGTTTGCCGGAAAAATACCGGCAACGCCTTTCAGTCCGAGCAGTTTTTCCCTGTCGATTTTTTCGAGCAGTTCGTTCGCATCGTCGAACAGCTGTCTGGCTTCACTGCCGAATTTCGCGTTTTCGAAAATTTCGGGATAGCGGCCGTGCAGTTCCCAGGTGAGAAAGAAGGGCGTCCAGTCGATGTAGGGCCGAAGGGCGCTGACGGTCACATCCTCGAAGAGGGTTATACCCGGTTTAAGCGGCGTCCGGACGGTTGTTTCGTCCCACTGCAGGGCGGGACGGTTTTTCCGCGCATCTTCGATAGAGAGATATTTTTTCTCTCTTGAGCGCGATTCGTGGCTCTGGCGCATGGCAGCCTGGTCTGCTTTCAGCCGGGCAAGGTAGTCGTCGCAGAGCATCGGATTGAGCAGGCTGCTGACAACCGGAACGCTTCGCGAAGCGTCGAGCACCTGTACGACAGGGCCTGAATAGACCGGCGCTATTTTTACGGCGGTATGCATTTTCGAGGTGGTGGCTCCTCCGATGAGCAGGGGGATTTTCATGCCGAGTCGTTCCATTTCGCGGGCGACATGCACCATCTCGTCAAGCGAGGGTGTGATGAGGCCGGAGAGGCCGAGGAGGTCGGCTTTTTCACGCTCGACGGCTTCGAGTATCCTGTTGCACGGCATCATCACCCCGATGTCGATAACCTCGTAGTTGTTGCAGGAGAGCACGACCGATACGATGTTTTTGCCGATGTCGTGCACGTCGCCTTTCACCGTCGCGAGCAGCACTCTGGCTGCAGGCCTGCTGTTTTTCTGCTGAGCCTTCTCCTCCTCGATATAAGGGATGAGCCATGCTACCGAGCGTTTCATGACGCGGGCGCTCTTGACCACCTGGGGAAGAAACATCTTTCCTTCGGCAAAGAGGTCTCCGATGGTGTTCATGCCGTCCATGAGCGGGCCCTCGATGACCTGCAGGGGGCTCGCATAGAGCTGGCGAGCCTCCTCGGTATCGACATCGATATATTCCACAATGCCTTTTATGAGCGCGTGACGGAGTCGTTCCTCAACGGGGGCGTTTCTCCATTCCGCGGCTTTGGCTTCGATTTTTTCGCCGCCTTCACGGATGGTTTCTGCATGGCTCACCAGCCGTTCCGTCGCATCCGGGCGACGGTTGAAGAGCACATCCTCCACCAGTTCGAGCAGCGTGGGTTCGATATCCTCATAAATGGCCAGCTGACCGGCATTGACGATGCCCATGTCGAGTCCGGCCCGGATGGCATGGTAGAGGAATGCCGCATGCATGGCTTCGCGAACCGGTTCGTTGCCCCGGAAAGAGAAGGAGACGTTGCTGATGCCTCCCGATACTTTCGCATAGGGGAGGTTCTCCTTGATCCACCGAACCGACTCTATAAAATCGAGGGCGTAGTTGTTGTGTTCGTCGATGCCGGTTGCAACGGTCAGCACGTTCGGATCGAAAATAATGTCTTCGGGAGGGAAGCCGACTTCCCGGGTGAGTATATCATAGGCGCGACGGCAGATTTCGATGCGGCGCTGGCAACTGTCGGCCTGGCCCTGTTCGTCAAACGCCATCACAACCGCAGCGGCACCGTACTGCAGGATTTTAAGCGCCCGTTCCCTGAACGGATCTTCGCCCTCCTTGAGACTGATGGAGTTGACGATGCTTTTTCCCTGGACGCACTGCAGCCCCTCTTCGATGACCGACCATCTGGAACTGTCGATCATGACCGGCACCCGGGAAATTTCCGGTTCTGAAGCGATCAGGTTGAGAAACTCCTTCATCACCTTTTCGCTGTCGAGCATCCCTTCGTCGACGTTCACGTCGATAACCTGGGCGCCGCTTTCGACCTGCTGGCGGGCAATGGAGAGCGCTTCGTCGTAGTTGCCCTCCTTGATGAGGCGGGCGAATTTGCGCGATCCCGTCACGTTGGTGCGTTCGCCGACGTTGATGAACCCGGTCGTCGGGTTGACCATCAGCGGCTCGAGCCCCGAAAGCTGCAGTTCATGTTTCGGTTCCGGTTTTCGGCGGGGTTTCAGGGAGCTGACCGCGTCGGCTATAGCCTTGATATGCTGCGGCGTGGTGCCGCAGCACCCTCCGACGATGTTGACGAATCCCGATTCGGCGAACCCGGCGATCTGGGCAGCCATGTATGCCGGCGAATCGTCGTACTCTCCGAATTCGTTGGGCAGTCCGGCATTGGGATAGACGCTTACGTAACTCTCCGCGATTCCCGACAGCGCCTCGATGAAGGGGCGCATCTGCTTCGAACCGAGCGCACAGTTGAGGCCTACGGAAATCAGGTCGGGCATATGCGCGATGGAAATCCAGAAGGCTTCGGTGGTCTGGCCGGAAAGAGTTCTTCCGCTTGCGTCCACGACGGTTCCCGAAACCATTACCGGCACTCTTCTGCCGATGGCGTTGAAATACTCCTCGACGGCGAAAAGCGCCGCTTTGCAGTTCAGGGTGTCGAAGACGGTCTCTATCAGAAGCAGGTCCACGCCTCCCTCCATGAGTCCTTCGAGCTGTACGATGTAGTTGTCGACAACCTCGCGGAAGGTGACTGCCCGGTAGCCGGGATTGTTCACGTCCGGCGAGAGGGAGAGTGTCTTGTTTGTCGGGCCGATCGAACCGGCGACAAAGCGCGGCTTGTCGGGAGTTTTCGCACTGTATGCATTCGCGGCTTTTTTCGCGAGCCGCGCAGCTTCGAGGTTCAGTTCCCTGACAAGCTCGACGGCGTTGTAGTCCCCCTGCGAAATCGGGTTGGCGTTGAAGGTGTTGGTTTCGATGATGTCCGAACCGGCTTCAAGAAAATCGCAGTGGATGGCATAAATGATGTCGGGCTGCGTAAGCACGAGCATATCGTTGTTTCCGATCAGCGGGTGGTCGTGCGAAGCGAACCGTTCGCCCCGGTAATCGGCTTCCTGCAGCTTGTGGCGCTGTATCATGGTGCCCATGGCACCGTCAAGCACCAGAATGCGCTGCTCGAGGAGCTGTAAAAGAGTGTTTTTCATTCGTTACGGCATGGCGGCGTTAAAAAAAAAGAATATACGATTCTCCCGGCAGAACCGTCACCGGGGACAGTCTCGATGAGGGAGTTTCTGCTCATTCGTCAAGTCGGGCAACTCTCTCCTGCAGCCATTCCGAAACAAGCTTCAGCGCTGCCGGGCTGATTTCATGAGCCATCGGGAACTCCCGGTAGGTCAGGTCGGCGACCATGCTTTTCAGAAAACGGTTGGATTCCGCCCCCTTCCCGACAGGGAGAACATCGTCAAAAACTCCGTGAACCACAAGAAAGGGGAGCTGCCGGAGAGCGTGTTTGCTGTTTTCGGGAACGCACTCCTGCCGGGGGAGCTGGCCTGAGCAGGCAATCACTCCGTGCAGCAGTTCCGGCCGTTCGAATGCCGTCAGATAGCTCATGACCGATCCCTGGCTGAATCCCATGAGAAAGACCCGGTTTCCCTGTGGCCGGTACTCGGCAATGATTTCGCCGATGAAGGTGATAAGCAGTCGCCGGGCTTCTTCAGCCGCATCGTAATCGACAATAATGCCGTTTGCTGTGAATTCAATGGGAAACCAGCCGAACATGCCGAAGTCAAGGGAGTGCGGGGCTCTCGCGCTGATGTAGCGGACTCTTTCATCCAGCATCGGGCCGAGCTGGATCAGGTCTTTTTCATTGCTGCCGTAGCCGTGCAGCATGATCATCAGCGGCGCGTTTTCCCCTTCAGGCGGTGCATGGTCGAGATAGGTGAGCGTAAGGTGTTTTCGTTGCAGCATGGAATAAAACAGGTTCAGGGTTGATGGGTGTGGTCGATGAATCCTCCGCCGAGCACCTCGTCGCTGCGGTAGAAGACCACGGCTTGACCCGGAGTGACTCCGTGTTTCGGGGTTTCGAACGTTACGCTCACTTCATTGCCGCCGATCGGTTCGACCCTGCAGGGACTTTCCCTGTCGCGGTAGCGAATACGCGCAGCGGTTTCAAACGCAGAAGAGGGCGTTTCGATGCCTATCCAGTTCAGGCCCGAAGCCGTAAGGGCTCGGCACTCCAGATCGGCCTTGCTGCCCACACGGATGCGGTTGCGGCGTGCATCCAATCCGGTGACATAGAGCGGTTCCGGTGCAGAAATGCCGAGGCCGCGGCGCTGGCCGATGGTGTAGAAGGGATACCCCCGGTGCCTGCCCAGCACGTTTCCCTCGGCATCCACGATTTCCCCCCCGGCTACTTTTTTTTCAAGACCCGGGATCGAGTTTTTCAGATAACTGCAGTAATCGTCGTCAGGCACGAAGCAGATTTCCTGGCTCTCTTTTTTTTCTGCCGCTCTCACGCCAAAGGTTCGGGCGAGTTCGCGCACTTCGGGTTTCGTCAGAGCGCCAAGCGGCAGCAGGGTTTTCGAGAGATCGGCCTGCGAGAGCATCCAGAGAAAATAACTCTGGTCTTTCTCGGGGTCGCATCCCTTCATGAGACGGTACCGGCTATCGCTGAACGATGTTCGCGCGTAGTGTCCGGTCGCTATCATCTCCGCTTCGAGCATGCGGGCCGCTTCGAGAAGCCCATACCATTTGATGGTTTTATTGCAGACCATGCAGGGATTTGGCGTTCTTCCCGAGAGGTAGTCGTCCCGGAAGTAACGGATGACCGCATCGAAGAATTTTGCGCTCAGGTTCAGGCTGAAGACCGGAATCTGAAAGTCGGGATGGTCGCTGATCACCAGCCGGGATGGTTCCAGCGAAGGATTATCGGCATGAGTGTCGAGGATTCTGATATTGATGCCGATGACGCGGTACCCCTGCCTGTGCAGCAGACATGCAGCAACGGCGGAGTCAACACCGCCCGATATGCCGGTTACGACGGCCTGTGAGCTCTTCATGCGCTAACTGAGTTTATAGCCTGGTCCGCCGCCACCCTCGGGCGGAGTCCAGGAAATGATTCCGTAAGGGTCGGCAAGCGTACAGGTCTTGCAGTGCAGGCAGTTCGATGCATTGATTTTCAGCGCCGGTTCCGGCGTTTCGGTGAATTCGTACACCTTTGCCGGACAGAATCGGGAGCATGGGTTGCCGTACTCCTCCCTGCACCGCTCAAGGCAGATCTCCGCCATGTCGGATGGGTTGATCCGGAGATGGCAAGGCTGGTTCTCCTCATGCATGGTGCCCGAACGATAAAGGCACTCTTCCTTGCCGAAGGTGAGTTTTCCGTCAGGACGAAAAGGTTTGGGGGGGGCGCCGGTAAATCTCTTTTTCTCCTGCCGAAGCTCTCCGGAACCCTCTTTTTTCCGGAGAAACCCTGATGCGAGCGATACTCCGGGAAACTTCAGTTCCATTCCCGACTGCAGAAGACCGTAATAGAGACCATTCTCGAAAGCCTGCCGGAAGTTTCTGGTGGCAAGCAGTTCCTCATACGCCCAGGAGTTTCTGAACCGCGTTTCATAACCCTGCAGCATTGCAGCCGAAAAATTGTTGTGCAGAAGCGCTTCAAAAATGGTTTCGGCGGCCAGCATGCCGGATTTCATGGCAAGATGTATCCCTTTGAGCCTTTGCATGTTCAGCATACCGGCGGATTCGCCGGCAAGCAGGAACCCAGGCCCATAGATGCGGGGCATGGCGTTCACTCCTCCCGAGGTAATGGTTTTAGCGCCGTATTCGACGAGCGTACCCCCTTCGAGGATCGATGCAATAAACGGATGCTGCTTGAAAAGCTGCAGATTCAGATGCGGATCGCTCAGCGGCGCCGTCCGATCTATAGCCGTGACGAATCCGACCGAAAGGTCGGTGTTCGTGAATGCGTAGAGCCATCCTCCGCCATAGGTTTCCGACGGAAGGGGGTACCCGAACGTATGCCGGGCATCGCCGGCTTCCATGCGCCCTTCGGGAATGCGCCATACCTCCTTGACTCCGGTTTCGTAGAGCTGTGCCGATGATCCGGTCCGAAGGGGAAATGCTCTCTGCAATTCGTCCGTCAGGTTTCCCGCAGCACCTTCGCCGAATACGGTGATTTTTGCCCTGAGTTCAATACCGGCAAGGTAGTCCGGCTTTTGGTCGCCCTGCCGGTCAAGACCAAGGTCTCCGGTAAGCACTCCGCAAACCGCACCCTCTTCCACAAGAGGAGCGACGGCCGGGGTATTGTCGAAGAGCTGCACTCCGGCTTTTTCCGCTTCTCCGGCCAGCCAGGCTCCGAACCTGCTGAGTGAGACAAAAGGATAACCCTTGTTCCGGAACGGTTCCGGCAGAAAAGGGAAGGCGAACTTTTTCTTCTCCGTCATAAAGAAGATCCCTTCGGCGGCGACAGCCGTTTCAAGCGGGCAGTTCCGCTTCCGGTAATCCGGCATCAGCTCTTCAAGCGCCCTTGTATCGAGCACCGCGCCGGAGAGCAGGTGCGCGCCTGCGTGACGCCCTTTATCGATAAGGGCGATCTCTGCTTCAACCCGATTGGAGCCGTTACGGTTATTATGATCTCCGATAAGGTTTTTCAGATGGATGGCGGCGGCAAGATTTGCCGGTCCGCCCCCTGCAAATACCACATCGAATGCAAGTGATTCTCGTTTCTGATGCACAGCGTAACGGGTTTCGGTTTACAGCAGCTTGCGCCGTTCAGAGCAGGATGCCGCGCAGGAGCAGCGAGGCGACGCTGAAGTAGATGACAATGCCGGTAACGTCAACGATAGTTGCTACGAACGGTGCCGACGATGTTGCCGGATCGAGCCCGGCCCGCTTCAGCAGGAGAGGCAGCATCGAACCGGCAAGGGTGCCGAGCAGCACAATACAGATAAGCGCTATGCCCACCGTAATGCCTACGGCAAGCCACGATGGATTGTAAATGCCGAGAATGTGAGCCCAGGTTATCACTCTGAAAAACCCTATCAGTCCGAGAATGCCGCCGAGGGCAAGTCCCGAAAGCACCTCCCTGCGCATCACGGAGAGCCAGTCGCGTATCGTTATTTCTCCAAGCGCAAGCGAGCGGATGATGAGCGTCGCCGTTTGCGATCCGGAATTTCCGCCACTTGAAATGATGAGCGGAATATAGGTCGCAAGCACAATTGCCTTCGAGAGCTCATCCTCGAAGAACGCCATGGCCGAAGCGGTCAGCATCTCACCGATAAAGAGCACCACGAGCCACACTGCGCGTTTTTTTATCACTTCATGGATCGGCAGATCCATATACGGTTCTTCGAGGGCTTCGATACCGCCGAATTTCTGGATGTCTTCGGTTTCCTCCTCTTCTGCGACGTCGAGCATATCGTCAACCGTAACCACGCCGATGAGATAGCCGTTCGAATCGACAACCGGAAGCGCCACGTTGTCGTACCGCTTGAAAGCTTCAAGCGCATCCGACTGATCCTGCGTTGCCGTGAGGGTAACGATTTTATCTTCCGAGATAATGTCCCGGACTTTTTTCCCGGGAGGCGAGAGCAGCAGCTCCCTTGCCAGCAGCTCACCCTTCAGTTTGCCGTGGTCGTCCACGACATAGATGACGTTCAGGGTTTCGCTTTCATGGCCGTATGTGCGGATATACTCAAGTACCTGATTCATGTCCCAGTCTTTCTTCACGCTGAGAAAGTCAGGCGACATGAGACGGCCGACGCTCGCTTCCGCATAGGCGAGCAGGGTTTTGGCAATCTTGAACTCCTTGAACGAAAGCAGCTTGAGCAGCTCCTGTGCAACCGGCCCGGGCAGCTCCTCGAGCAGTGCGGTACGGTCATCCGCCGACATGCTGTTGAGGATGTGGGTGACATCCTTCTTGGTCAGGGCGGTCAGCAGGTTTTGTTGCGAATCGAAATCGAGGTACTCGAACGTTTCCGTAGCAAGCTCTTTGGGGAGCAGCCTGAAGAGAATGGCCTGTTCGTTTTCCGGCAGGTCGGAAATGAGCTCCGCCAGATCGGCAGGCATCCAGTCATTGAAAATCCGCTGCAGCGCGCTGAAGTTGCGTCGCTCGATCAGTTCCCTGATTTCAGGAAGTATTGGGGTCCCGATCATGCTGTATAGAGTTTAGAGTTCAGCCGAAAAAAAGAAACTTTTTCCGAACTTTCCAACACCTGAAGGTACTAATCCGTAGCGTTTCTATTTATAATATTTTATAAGTCATGTTTCAGCGCGTTTCCCGCTGTTTCTCATACGAAACGGGACGCTCCTTATTACTGTTACTTCAGGTGAGTTCAGAGAGGCAGAGCGACTTCCTGCGGTTAGCCGGTCTGGTCGACGCTTCAGGGGATCGCTGCAAGTTCCCGATCTTCCGGCGTGATCTCCCATCGCATTTTTATCCTGAATTCCCGGAGAAAATGTAACCATGGTCGCCACAAATCAATGAAAAAAAGAGGGTTATGTGCAAATAACCCTCTTTTTTTGCCTTAAACATAGTCAAGTTGTTTTTATCGGCGAAGCCAGAGAAAACCAACTGCCAATTTCCTTTCGTGCAAATTCGTGTAATTCGTGGGCAACTCCCCCTCTTCATCAGAGTATTTTCTGCTACGGATCAACCTCCCCGAGGCACGATACTCCCGTCCTTGACCCCGCATCGTTATAATTCTTCGGGAATTCAGGTTTTTATCCCGATACCCGTCCTCTGGAGAGGTGCGGGTTGCCGATGATGAACTTTCTCCAGGGCAGGTCGCGGCTGCGGGTTATGCCCACTCTCGCGCTGGTGCCGATCGCCTTTTCCGGCAGTTCCGGGGCATCTTCGACAGAGAATTCTCCGTCGAAAAGCGATCGGCCGTTGCAGTCGAGGTCGATGGCCATCGCCCGGGTGAGTTTGCCCGGGCCGCTCATGAGGTTTGTGGCAAGGGAGGTGCCGCGGCGTTCACGCATGAACGATTCTCCTTCAAGCGGTTCCAGGGCCCGTATCAGCACGGCTCCGGCAGTGTGTTCGGGTTCGCTGACGATGTTGAGCATGTAGTGGTTGCCGTAGGTGAAATACACGTAGAGCCTGCCGGGTTCGGCGAACATCATCCCGTTCCGCTCCGTTTTTCCTTGCCAGGCGTGGCAGGCTTCGTCTCCATGACCCAGATAGGCTTCGGTCTCGACGATTCTGCCTTTCAGCATAAGATCATCCGGCATCCGGCGGACAAGAATTTTGCCCAGCAGCTTTTCGGCAAGGTGCAGAGTCGGGTATTCAAAGAATTGTTTTTCAAGCGGTTGCACGAATCCCTTCATTACAGTTTGTAAAAGTGCGGGTAAGTATTATAATGTAACAGGTCATGACTGAACTTCAACTGCTGTAAAATTCGCTGCTTGCTACATGGGCAGAGTTATTGCGATTGCAAACCAGAAAGGTGGGGTTGGTAAAACAACTACGGCTGTCAACATAGCTGCATCCATTGCTATCTCCGAATTCAGGACCCTGTTGATCGATATCGATCCCCAGGCAAATGCTACCTCCGGATTCGGCATCGAAACCGGCGATGAGATCGATAATACCTTTTATCAGGTTATGGTGAAAGGGGGGAATATCGAAGACGCCATTCACCAATCAAGCCTTGAATATCTCGATGTGCTGCCCTCCAATGTGAATCTTGTCGGTATGGAGGTGGAGCTGGTGAACATGCGCGAACGGGAATATGTGATGCAGAAAGCTCTCCGGGATGTCCGCAGCAGGTACGATTACATCATTATCGACTGTCCGCCTTCTCTTGGGCTTATTACCCTGAACTCGCTTACTGCCGCCGACTCCGTGCTTATTCCCGTGCAGGCGGAATATTATGCGCTCGAGGGGCTTGGCAAGCTGCTCAATACCATCAGCATTGTCCGGAAGCATCTGAACCCGAAGCTTGAAATAGAGGGGGTTCTGGTTACCATGTTCGATTCCCGTCTGCGCCTTGCCACACAGGTTGCCGAAGAGGTGAAGAAGTTTTTCAAGGACAAGGTTTACAAAACCTACATTCGCAGGAATGTTCGCCTGTCCGAAGCGCCAAGCCACGGCAAACCCGCGCTGCTCTACGACGCTCAGAGTCTCGGCTCGAAAGACTATCTCGATCTGGCCAGGGAGATATTCGAGAGGGATGGCAATATTAATAAATTTAAGGTACGGAAGCAGTAGTCGCTGTGCCCGTAAGGATGATGGTTGATATGTCGAAGAAAGCGTTAGGAAAAGGGCTCAAGGCTCTTATCCCTGATGAAGGATTTGTTTCTTCTCCGAAAGATGAGGAGCAGGAACCTGTCAACGAGGGCTCTATCGGCAGCCTTCCCGTTGAAAAAATCAGGGCGAATCCGTTTCAGCCTCGAAAGGAGTTCGATGAGACGGCTCTCGAAGAGCTGAAGAACTCCATTATCGAAAATGGCGTTATCCAGCCTGTAACGGTCTGCCGTGATGGCGACGGTTATCAGCTCATCAGTGGAGAGCGCAGGCTCAGAGCGGTCACCCAGGCAGGGTTTAAATATATACCGGCCTATATCATCGAGGCCCCCGAGGATTCGAGCAAGCTTGAACTCGCCCTGATCGAAAATATTCAAAGGGAGGATCTCAATGCCATAGAGGTCGCCCTCGCTCTGAAAAGTCTGACTACGAAATGCAGGCTCACACAGGATGAAATTGCCCAGAAAGTAGGGAAGAACCGTTCCACGGTAAGCAATTTTCTCAGACTTCTGAAGCTGCCCATGGCTATACAGGACAGCATCCGCAACAGGGTTATCACCTCGGGTCATGCTCGCGCGCTCATCAATCTTCCGGGGGAGTCGCAGCAGATCAAGGCGTGGAAGCAGATTGTCAGCCGTCAGCTCTCGGTACGCCAGACGGAGATGCTGGTGAACCGGATGTTCAAGGAGCAGCCGAAACTGACGGAAGCGCAGGCAAAGCCGTCGCCGCACATCAATCAGCTTGAAACGCGATTGAGAGGCCGGCTTGCAACCAAAGTTAAAATTATTGAAAAAAAGACCGGAAAAGGGGAGATCCATATCCAGTACTTCTCGCATGACGATCTGGACAGGATAATGGATCTGATGGGTGAAGCATAACCGTACACGGACAGGGTTTTCGCAAAGAAAAAAACAGATGAAGTTTACTCTTACAGGAAGCGGAAGAATGGGACAGCAGGTCGCGGACGTCATCAACCGCTCCGGAATCCATGAAATTGCCTCTATTCTCGATGACCGCAGCGTCGTCACTGCTGAAAGCTTTCTGGGCAGCGATGCCATAATCGATTTTACCGTCAGGGATGCTTTTCTGCAGAATCTTCCGGCCATGCTGCAGTCCGGCGTTCCGGTCGTTGTTGGTACGACGGGTTGGGACGATGAGATAGAGAGCGTAAAACGCAGGGTTACCGAAAGCGGCTCATCGCTGCTCTATTCGGCAAATTTTTCGCTGGGCGTCAATATCTTTCTCAGAACAGTCAGGGAGGCGGCGCGGCTTATCGCTCCGTTCGATCAGTTCGATATCGCCTTTACCGAACACCATCATACAGGCAAGGCTGATTTTCCCAGCGGGACGGCATTGCGCGCGGCGGACATGATTCTTTCCGTCAACCCGAGGAAACGGACCATTGTACGTGAGCTTTTTGATGACCGGAAAATTACCGCAGATGAACTGCAGGTCAGCGCTTTGCGTCTTGGCAGCGTTTTCGGTAAACATACTGCGTATATCGATTCCGAAATGGATGAGATTGTCATATCGCATAACGCAAAGAACCGCGAAGGCTTCGCTTCCGGTGCCGTACAGACTGCAAAATGGCTGGCAGCCAGACATACCGCATCGCCTGGTTTCTATACCATGGATGATTTTCTCAACGAGATGCTTGCCTAAGCCGGACAACACCATGGATACTGATCAGACGAAAGAGACCCTGCTGCCATTATCCGGGAGAGTTACGGCTGTAGCCATAGGTGCTGCACTGATCGTTATCACGACAACGGTACCCTACCTGACGCTGCTCAACGCCTTTTTTTTCTCCGGGATTTTTATTGCCGGTATGGTGGCGATCTATTATGCCGTCATTAATCACCAGGTGCGGCTTACCTATAATGAAGCCTTTATTCTCGGGAGTTTCTGCGGTTTTGCGGGAGGCATGTTTTCTGAAACTCTCAGCTTCCTGCTTATTGAGCTGACCGGTTACAGGCCGGGAATGGAAGGCATGAGACTGCTGCTCGACTGGGCCAGGGATATGGCCGCCGGAAAGCCGGAACTTGCCGAACAGCTCAGGGTGCTTGCCGAAATGGAAACGCTTGCGCTTGCTCCCATGGATCTTACCCTTGCCGATCTGTTTATCGGTATCCTTTTCGCCTCGATTTTCTATGCCCCCGTAGCAGGCATAGGGGGGATGTTCACGGTGTTAAGGCTGAAGCGCCAGGCCGCGAAAGGCCGATAGACGAGCAGTTGTTCGAGCAGTTGTTTTTTTGCGCGATCCTGACTGTCGCATCGGGTTTTTCCGGGGAGGCATATATTTTCGCATGTTCACGAATCCCGCTTTTCAGGAGTTCAGGAAAGAGCGCTGACGAAAATTAACCGGGGTTTCCTTCAGTAATCTGCCGGCTGTACCATTTCCTGTCGATTTTCTGCGATCCCGGCAACGTTACCCATTGGCAAATTCTGATATACAGTACCGGTGTTTTCAGCCTTCCTGCGGTTTTCAGCATGGTTTCGGTAATGGTGTCGTCCGAAGGGGTGCCCGGTTGTGCGGTTTTGATGAACGCTGCCGGCCGCTGGCCATACTCCCTGTCTGCCAGCGGCACCACAAGAGCCTGTTCGACTCCCGCTACGGCGTTTAACGCCTGTTCGATCTCTTCGGGGTGCAGGTTCTCACCTCCCGATATGAACATGTTGTCTTTGCGACCCAAAACCGAGAGATTTCCGTTGTCGTCGAGGCTTCCGGTATCACCGGTATGAAACCATCCTTCGCTGTCCAGCTCCGGATGCGGTTGACGGCCTGAAGCGCTTTCCCTGAGGTATCCCTGAAAAAGGCAGGCACCCCTGACAAGAATCTCTCCGTCATCTGCAATTGCGAGCTCCCGCCAGGGGAGCGGTTTGCCGCTGTTTTTCTGGACCGATCCGGCTGGTGCCTTTGTTGTTGCGATCTGTGAGCTCATTTCCGTCGAGCCGTAACTGATGAAGACGGGAATGTCCTCCCGGATGCATTCTGCAAGCAGCGGAGCCGGAACGGCGCTTCCTCCCAGCAGCACGGCCTTGAGTTTTCTCAGGTTCGGCAGGGCTTCCGGGTTCCGGAGAAGCCGGTAGAGCTGCGTAGGTACCAGTGAAAGGTGCGTTGCCTCGAAGCGATCAAGGCTTCGTTCAATTGACTCATTCGGGTCGGGCAGCGCAATGGCCGATCCGGAAACGAGAGCCCTGAAGAGTACGGCATAGCCTCCGATGTGAAAGAAGGGCAGCGAAAGCAGCCAGCAGTCACCTTTCCCGAGCGGCATATTTCTGGCGGCTCCGAGTGCGCTGTACCAGTGGTTGCCGAAGCTGTGCAGGGCGGCTTTCGGCACTCCCGAACTTGCCGAGGTGTGGATGATGGTGACGGGGCGCTCCATTCTCATCCGCGGAGCAGACGGAATCGCGATTTCAGGCCCCGCTGTTGCAAGCGCGATCTCCTGCAGATTTTCCGTTTTGAACGGGTTCTCTCCCGGCTTTATGATTTCCGGATCCGCCGAGAACACCAGGTCTGGCCGGAGAGTCCGCAGGGTTTTCAGCATCTGTTCCGGAGGATAGCGGTGGTTCAGGGGAGCCGCGATCAGGCCGTTTCCCAGCAGCGCCATCAACAACAGTGCCGATTCGGGACTATTTGGTGAAAGTATGGCGACAGTGTCACCCGAACGGAGCCCTTTTTCGCATAGCCTTCCGGCAATCCGGGAGGCTATGGAGGCACACTGCCTGAAGGAGAGTGTCGCTGCCGGAGAGATGAGTGCGGGTGAAGAGTCGAAAAGCAGGGAAGCCCGATTTACAAGGTCCATATCGAAGTCAGCTTGATGCTTCTCAGCGCAACGTTCTGCCCTTTCCAGAAGAGATCCTGCGTGTCGAGGTGGGCATTGCTTGGGCCGAAAGGGGTGTCGAGCAGATCGTTTTTGAGAAACCGGAAGGTATCGAGCCCGCATGCGGCTGGACGGGATGCGCAGCATGCCGCCATCCATGCGTAGAAACTGAGACTGATACCGCTTTCAAAAGCGGAGCTGAAAACGCTTATCAGGTTTTTCCCCCTTGCTTTTTCAGCGAGAGCAAGCGTTGTTTTGATTCCTCCCAGACGGTTCGGTTTGAGCACGTATGCCCTGAGGCATGCCGGGGGAATGCTGTCGGCGAGTTTCGGGTTCTGCCAGAGGGTTTCGTCAAGTGCCGATGGTATCGAGGTTTTTGCGTGGAACTCCTCGATCTGTTCAGGATTTTTCAGCGGTTCTTCAATGTATTCGATGCTTCCTGCAGGCAGCTCCCGGCTGAATGCGATAGCCTCGTCGAGGGACATGGATTGATTGGCATCGAGCCGTAGCGCGACTGAACCGTTGTAGGTGCTTTTCAGCAGTCTGATACTTCCGATCGCTTCTTCTGCGCCTGCAGCGTTGACTTTCAGTTTGAAGGTGCGGTACCCCTTCCGGAAATACTCATCAGCCCGTTTTGCTATAGTTGCCGTATCGCCGAAAAGCAGGGCGTTCAGCGGTACCGCTTGAGCCGGCACGCGTTCTGAAAGTCGGGGAGGCCGCTGCAATGTGTGCGCTTCGAGGTTGAGGAGCGCCATTTCCAGACCTGTTCTTACCGAAGGGTAGAGGCAGTCGGAAATATCTCCCGATTTCGTGAAATCATGTATTGTCAGCACTTTCATGAGCTGCTGTTCCGCAGCGGGAAGGGGCTCGTGATGCAGGCCGGGAAGGGGAGCGATCTCTCCATAGCCAATGGACTTTCCGTCGCCGCTTTTCAGGGCGATTACAATACCTTCACGCTGCAGCAGCCGGTGCCCGTTGACGGTTACCGGCTCGCTGAACGGTATGGCATACCTGTAAAGATGTGAGTATGTTGCGTTCAAGGGCGTTTCGGGAATTTGGAGAAATCCGGTTTCCGTTTTTCGACAAATGCATTTTTTCCTTCCTGGGCCTCTTCGCTCATATAGTAAAGCAGTGTGGCGTTGCCGGCAAGTTCCTGCAGTCCGGCCTGACCGTCGCAGTCGGCATTGAGCGCCGATTTCAGGCAGCGGATGGCAAGCGGTGAGTTTTCAAGAATTTCACGGCACCACTGGACGGTTTCCTCTTCAAGGCGATCGAGCGGGACAACGGTATTGACCAGGCCCATCGCAAGAGCTTCGGCAGCGTTGTACTGGCGGCAGAGGTACCAGATCTCCCTGGCTTTTTTCTGTCCGACAAGACGGGCCATATAACTTGCTCCCCATCCACCGTCAAAAGATCCAACCTTTGGACCGGTTTGACCGAAAACGGCATTTTCGGCTGCAATGGTGAGATCGCAGAGCATGTGCAGCACGTGACCGCCGCCAATGGCGTAGCCTGCAACCATGGCGATAACCGGTTTGGGACAGGTACGGATGTCGCGCTGAAAATCAAGCACGTTCAGGCGGTTGACCCCTTTGGCGTCTGCGTAACCGGCATAGCCACGGATTTTCTGGTCCCCACCCGAGCAGAAAGCCATATCGCCTGCTCCGGTGAGGATCACGACACCGATCTCCTGATCGTTTCGGGCATCCGAAAGGGCCGTAATCATCTCTTCTACGGTCTGAGGACGGAATGCGTTGCGAACTTCAGGCCGATTGATGGTTATTTTTGCCATACCTTCGGCTTTATGGTAGAGAACATCGGTAAATTCGCCTGCCGGTATCCATTGTACAGCGCTCATAAATAGTGTTACTGTCTGGTTAACGAGTGCAGCATGCGGTCGATGAACAAATCCCTGTTTTCAAGGTGCAGGGTGTGGCCGCACTGCGGAAAGATATCAAGATCGAAGCAAGAACATAAATTAACCATTTGACGGCCAATCTCAACATATTTGCCGTCTTTTTCCCCGGCAAAAAAGCTCATGGGGAGGTGGAAATCGGCAAGTTCGCTCCATAAGGAGGGTTGATTTCCCGTTCCAAGCGTGCGCAGGGCGAGCGCCGCCTCTTTCGGGCGGTTCATTTTTCTTGCTTCGAGGGTTTTCGTGAACGCCCGGCTGTTTTTCAGGGAGGCAAAGAGCGGCTGGTCGTACCATTCGCGGAGGAAGGATTCGAAATTCTCTTCTATGTTCAGGGCAAGCCGTTCATCGCTCTCTTTTCTTGTCTGCCGCTCCTCTTCGGTCTTCAGGCCGGGCGATGCCGAAATTATCACGGTTTTTCTGAACAGGTTCGGAAAGCGCAGGGCAAGATAAAGCGCGATGCGCCCACCCATTGAATACCCGGCAAGAAAGGAGGGCGAAGTCCCTTGCATGGTTTCAATCGAACGGGCGAAGAGCTCCATCTGAGTTTCGAAAGGGAGGGCTGATGCCGGCGTTTTTCCATGTCCGGGAAGATCGGGAAGCATGCAGTAATAGCTCAGGCTGAGCTTTTCGGCTATCGGCAGCCAATCTTCCGGCGATCCGAGAAAGCCGTGAAGCAGGACAAGTCCCGGATTGTTCCGGGATCCTCTGCTCAGGATGCGATTGACGGAGCTGGCCGGCATTATCGTGAGAGACAGCTTGCGCCGAGAGCGGTAATCTTCGATTGAAGGGTACGATGCAGTGCAACATTTGCCTGACGGTTCCCTTTCACTTCGATGACGGAACAGGCGTCGCTCGCTGCAGCTTTTCTGCAGCACTCCTCGAAGTCGCGGTTTGTCGCCGGACTGCTGCACTGGATACCGAATGCCTCCGCAGCGGTTTTGATGCTGTAGCTCTGGGGCGCGGCGAAACAGGTTTCAAACACATCTTTTTCCGAGGCGACGGGAAGAAACGAAAAAATTCCCCCCCCGTTGTTGTTCAAAACAACAATGCATAATGGAACCGTAAGCGACTGCAGCAGACTGAGCGCATTGAGATCGTGGAGGAAGGCGATGTCGCCTATCAGCAGGGTTACCGGTTTCCGGAGTCCCTCGGCAACTCCTGCCGCGGTAGAGATAATGCCGTCGATTCCGCTTGCTCCACGGTTCATGCCGGTCATGAACGGCCGGGAACCGGACGGCGAAGCATAAAGATCCATGTCTCTCACCGGCATACTGTTCGAGAGAAAGAGTCCCGATTCCGGGGTGACGAGCGAAGAGACTATTCTCGCCGCTGAAATTTCCGAAACCGGATGATCGGGCTGGCAGCAGTTGTCGATTTCAGCCTTTGCCTGCTGAAAAAAAGATTCCGGCATCGGCTGGCTGCCGGAAGGGAGCGGAGTGCGGCAGCCGAGGAGAGCTTCGGCAATCAGAGCGGGTGAGGCCTCGATGCTGAGGGTGATATTGTGGTCAGGGCCGAAACGATTGGCATGCGGTTTGACGACTATGTGGTTACGGGGATTCCACATTCTCACTGCTGCCGACGGCTGTCGGGCAACGAGTGGTCCTCCGAAATGAATGACCGTATCGGGCCGGAATCTTTCCTGAAACTGCGAGGATTGAAAGGCCAGCTGCAATGGGTTGAAGGAGCCGTCGAAGCGCAGACCCGAAGAGAGATCCGCGTAGAGCGGAATGTTGAGCGACCGGGCCAGGTTTCCTACGGCAAGGGAGTCGGAACGGTTGTTCAGTCTGCCGGCAATCAAGAACGGACGTTCCGAATCGGCAAGAATTTTTCGGAGCAATGGAATGCTGTCGCGGTTCGGTAAACGTTCCTGCCGCAGGGTTTGGCAGAGCGGCGTCGTATTGTCGATCCATTCTGAAACCGGGGCAAGCCAGGGATCATGGAGGTCGGGATCGATCGGCTCGAATGGCTCCCTGAAAGGGACATTGATATGTACCGGTCCGGGGAGCGAGCCGGTTGACGCTGAAACGGCATGATCGATTGCCGTGATGACCGACCGGAGCGGAACATCTGACGAGGGTTCCGGTAGTCTGAAGTTCCAGCGGCTGTAACCGCCGAATATGCCGAACTGCTGAATGGTCTGGTTCGCGCCGGTTTCAAGCAGTTCGAAAGGCCTGTCGGCGGAAAGGATCAGCATGGGCTGACAGTCCATCGATGCTTCAACGACTGCAGGATAGTAGTTGGCTACCGCAGTGCCTGACGTACAGATCAGCACGGCAGGTTTTTGGGTGGCACGGGCATAGCCGAGCGCGAAAAAGCCGGCGGAGCGTTCGTCAGGAAATACTTTCCACGCAGCTTCGGGGTGGCGTGCCGCAGCGACCGTGAGGGGAGTTGAGCGGGAGCCCGGAGAGATGCAGAAAAAGCCTGCGCCGAGACGAACGAGCTCTTCTATGATGATGCGGCTCCAGAGCGAGGTGATTTCACGATTATTCATGTGAACCCCTCGCAATAGCCATAAGGTCGCCTATTTTCTGCTCTATCTCATCCCACTCGAGGTCGGGGTCCGAGCCTTCGACCAGACCGGCACCGGAGTACAGGTTCGTAAACTCTTCAGTAACCAGAGCCGAACGGATGCCGACGGAAAACTCGGCGCTGTCGCGGCTGATCCATCCGACGGGAGCGGCATACCAGCCCCGGCAGAACGGTTCCAGATCCATGATATGCTGCATCGCGTCGTCTTTTGGCACGCCGCCGACAGCAGGTGTCGGGTGCAGTACCGAGAGGACTGCGCTGTCGCTGCTGTACTCCGGTTTCAGGGTTGCCTTACAGCAGGTATAGAGGTGGGCCAGGCGGTTCAGCTGCAGTACCCGGAGATTTTCCTCCATTTCAACGGAGCTTGAAACCGGCTGCAGCTCCCTGAAGATGGCTTCTTTTACAAAACCGTGCTCCCTGATATCTTTTTCAGAGTTGAGCAGTATTTCCGAGGCATGAAGATCGTTGCCGTTCACGCTCTCTTTCAGACAGGTTCCCGCCAGGGCTTCGGTGAGAATCATCTGCCCGTCCCGCCGGTAGAGGCGTTCGGGCGTAAAGCTGATGAACGCATGGTTTTCCATCGGCTCATAACAGAACCGGAATGTCGCATTCCGGGGATAAGGGTATCTGATCAGGTAGAGCAGCGGAGAAAAACTGCTGCTGAACTCGAGAACGGTTCTGCGGGCCAGCATGATTTTGTCCATTTCGCCGGATGCAAACAGTCCCAGGGCTTTACGGCACCCTTCAACCCAGAGTTTCCGGTCAGGAATACAGGAGACCTGTTTCAGGCGGGGTATTTCCGGTATAGCTGCGTCAGCCCTGAGATCGAGGGCTTCGAGCGTTTGAAGCAGCCCGGTTTTTTTTCTGCCGATATCTTCGCCCTCTTTCACGAAGAGGTGGCAGCTCAACGAGGAGCCGTCTTTCTCTTCTGCATACAGGATGAGCGGGAGCACGAAAGAGAATGAGGGGAAGGCACTCCACGTTTCGTCCTGATTTTCCATATTATTGAAACGGAATCCTCCAATATAACGGACGGCAGGATCTTTTTCCGAGAGTGAGCGCACAAGGAGATCGAAGCTGTCGCTGTTCGAGCCTCTCGCTTCATGCCGGATGCAGTCGGCAGAACCGATGCCCGCGAGGGTGCAGTCTTTCTCCCGGTTCATCCAGAATACCCTGGGAAAGACTCTCTGCCGGAAAAGCCAGACAAGGGGGTCAGCCGGCAGAACCCGCTGACGGAAGATACACAGCGCCGGACTTCTGTTGACTGCGGAGGGTTCATAAGCTTGTATCGCCTTCCGCAGGGCGGCTACAGCCCGGTCTATCGGCAGGGGTTCCTGTTCAGGTATGATGATGTTCTGCTGTTCACGCATAAGCATTGATCGCCATTATGATACTCTCTGAATTAGGTGTGCCTGTACATCATATTGCTTTCGGTATGCCCGTAACTTCTTGTATATACGGCTCGTAATCTATAACGGAACGAATTCCGGCGGGCGCTCGCATGAAAACTGCTTTCGCCCGGAATTTCAGCACCGGGCGTCCCTTGCGGTTTACTGCTTCGGAGTCTTCTGCCGTGCGGAATCCGCACTCTTGAAATGGTTTTTCAGAGAGACGGCAAGATAATTGTTTTTCTTAACAAGCAACCCATAAATTTCTTCGGCTTCAGCCGCTCTTCCGGTGCGGGCGTAGCAGACGCCCAGATTGTAGTAGGCCTCATCAAAAGAGGCGCTGTTTTCAATGGCCCTTCTGTATGCCGCAATGGCTTTGTCGTACTCCTGCATCTGCAGGAGCACATTGCCTATATCGTAGTTTCTCAGCGAGTCGTCCGGGGCCAGTGCCTGGTATTTCGTGAAATAGACGAGAGCCTCCCGATAGTTGCCCTGATTGAAGCAGGCCGCTCCAAGAGCGGCGAGGAGCTGTTCTTTTTCGGGATCGATCGAGAGCGCCTCACGATAGGCTTCCGTGGCTTTGCGGTACTGTTCGTTTCTCGCAAAGGCATTGCCGAGACGGAACCATGCGTCGGCATCGCCTGCGTTTTTCCAGACCTGCTGCTGCAGGCTGTCGATTTCCTTTGAAGACGGGCTGGCGCAGGAAGAAAAAACCGTCATACCTCCAAGCAGAACCGGAAGGGCAAGAGTTTTCAGGATGCTCCCGAAATGTTTTCGTATATGAATCATAGAAAATTAATATAATTACTGCCTGAATTATCTGCCAATCCCCTTTTAAAACGATAGTTGATGCCCAATCATTTCTTGTAACTTACTATTTTTACAATATGCAGAAAGAGTTTGTCGTTACCGGTATGCGGTGTTCCTCTTGCGAAAATCTCGTAAAAGAGGCACTTGAAGAACTTTATGGGGTTGAAGAGGTACGGGTTTCGCATTCCGAAGGGGTTGTCGCGGTTTCGTACGAACCCTCCATGGTCAGCAGTGCTGCGATGATCGCGGTTATCGAGGAGCAGGGGTTCAAGGTGGTCTCATAACGCTTTTCTTTTCAATTGTATGGCTTGTGATAAATCAGGACGGCTTGCTGTGCTTATCGATGCCGACAACGCACAACCTGCGATCATAGAGGGAATTCTTTCCGAGATCGCCCAATATGGCACGGCGAGTGTCCGGAGGATTTATGGAGATTGGACCTCCACGGCACTGAAAAGCTGGAAAGAGCTGCTGCTGCAGCACTCGATACAGCCCATTCAGCAGTTCGGCTATACCAAAAGCAAGAACGCTACCGACAGCGCAATGATCATCGACGCCATGGACCTGCTCTATACAGGAAAATTCGATGGTTTCTGTATTGTCTCCAGCGATAGCGACTTCACGAAACTCGCATCGCGGTTGCGGGAGTCCGGACTGACCGTCTATGGCTTCGGAGAGAAGAAGACCCCTTCGCCCTTTGTATCGGCATGCGACAAGTTCATCTATACCGAACTGCTGCGAGCGAAGATCAACGACAATGAAGTGATCGTTAAAAAAACCGCTGCCGAACTGAAAATGGACAGCAAGCTGGTACGGCTGCTCCGAAATGCAGTAGAGTCATCTTCCGACGAGAGCGGGTGGGCACATCTGGCAACCCTCGGTGCGACCATTGCCAAACAGTTGCCCGAATTCGATCCCCGAAACTACGGATACGGGAAACTCGGAGAGCTGATACGGGCAACGACGTTGTTCGAGGTAAGCGAGCGGTTGATAGGAGAGGGCCCTTCAAAAGCTGTCTATGTTAGAGATAAACGCAAAAAAAACGAAATATGAGACATCAGGATTCACGTTCGCGTTCCGTATTCTGCCGGATGGGCAGGATTCATATGTTTTTGCCGCTCATTGTGTTTTTTTTGGCAGGAACGGATCTTTCGGCAGCCGATCTTCCGGGTTCGAAAGACAATCCTCTTCTCAAACGGTTCGCCGGTTCGGAAATTGTCGGTTATCACGCAAAGAGCTTCGATGAATACGAGCTGCAGACCTCTACGTTTATTCGTTACAATTTCGATACCAGAAAACGGGATTATGCAAAACCGCCGCTTAAACCGGAAGGCAGGCTGACGAGAATCTGGTACGAGGCGGCCGGAGATACCGGTTCGCTGGAAGTTTACCGGAATTATCTCGATGAGCTGCGATTGAATGGTTTCGTCATTCTCTATGATTCCAAAAAAGATCCGGCGGCGACAAAATGGACGAACTACCTCGCTCCCTTCGGATCTGTCGATCTTACCACCAACAGAAGCAAGTATGTCTTTTACGCTGCCGAGAAAAACGCTATCTGCGTTGCAAGCGCCAAAAAGAAGCGGCCTGAAGGGGATGTTTATGTTTATGTGACCGTTATCGAATGGGGAAAGGATGATTCGGTCTATAAGGCCAGGCGTGGAGCCTATGCGGCGGTCGATATCATCGAAACCAGGCCTATGCAGCAGAAAATGGTTACGGTCTCTGCCGATGACATGTCGCGCTCCATCGCTTCGACCGGCAGGGTCTCTCTTTACGGCATTTATTTCGATACCAACAAGGCGGATATAAAACCGGCCTCGAAACCCGCTCTCGGGGAGATCTCAAAACTGCTGAAAAAACAGCCGGCACTCAACCTGCATGTTGTCGGGCATACCGACAATGTCGGGGGCTATGCATTCAATATGGCGCTCTCGAAACGCAGGGCCGATGCCGTTGTCGCTACGCTTCAGAAGGAGTATGCCATCCCGGCATCCAGACTGACCGCCAACGGCGTAGGGAACCTGGCTCCTGTAGCTTCGAATACGACCGAAGCCGGCAGGGCGAAAAACCGTCGCGTCGAACTTGTGCCGAGATAACCGGGGTGACGATCGTGAAGAGTCGCCCGGTTGGCGGCTTTTCACGATTCTGCGGAAAATAAAAAAGCCCTGAAAATACAGGGCTTTTTTGCGGAGCTGACGGGGCTCGAACCCGCGACCTCCTGCGTGACAGGCAGGCGCTCTAACCAAACTGAGCTACAGCTCCTTGAACGAGTTGTAAAAGTAGGGAACCGGAAGTTTATATCCAAAAATTTTTTTCTTTTTTTCGTGATCAGTACCGTATGGCCATCTCCCTGTTTGTTGCAGATGTTTTTTTTGCCGGAATGGATCAGGTAACGATTGTTGATTTTTGGACTGCATAAATAAAGCCCAAGTTTCGTAAATTCGCATGAACAGGTTTAACGGATTTTTTTTTGACAACCAGTAGCCGTTCTGTGTTCATCCGGATCTTCTTCAATTCTTAACTCACAACAGTCATGACGGTTACAGGGACAGGAAATTCGCTGACAATTGTTGATAACCGGACAGGAAAATCTTATGAGGTTCCGGTCGAGAACGGTTCCATCAATACGATGGAACTTCGTAAAATCAAGGTTTCCGAAGAGGATTTCGGTTTGCTGGGATACGATCCGGGATATTTGAATACCGCATCCTGTAAAAGCAGAATTACCTACATTGACGGCGACAAGGGGATTCTCCGCTATCGGGGATACCCGATCGAACAGCTTGCCGAAAAGAGCACCTTTCTTGAAACGGCATATCTGCTCATCAAGGGAGAGCTGCCCGACAAGGAGCGTCTGGCGGTATGGACCTACAACATCCGCCACCATACCATGACGCACAACAATATCGTGAAGTTCATGGACGGCTTCCGTTACGACGCCCATCCTATGGGGATACTGGTCGGAACGGTAGGCGCACTCTCGACCTTCTATCGTGACGCGAAGGATATCGGCAGCGAAGATTCCCGGAAACTGCAGGTTCGCAGGCTGATCGGCAAAATTCCGACGCTTGCGGCCATGAGTTTCAGGCACAGCATGGGATTTCCCTATGTCATGCCGGATAATGATCTCAGTTATGCGGGGAACTTTCTTTCGATGATGTTCAAGATGACGGAGCTTCGATACAAGCCGAATCCGGTACTTGAACGGGCTCTCGATGTTCTGTTCATTCTGCATGCCGACCATGAACAGAACTGTTCCACAAGCTCCCTGCGGGCGGTCGCAAGTTCAGGAGTCGATCCGTTTTCGGCTATTGCCGCCGGTTGTGCAGCGCTCTACGGTCCGTTGCACGGCGGAGCGAACGAAGCGGTTATCCGGATGCTTATGAAAATCGGATCGATCGACAAAATACCGGAATTCATCAAATCGGTAAAAGACGGCGAGGGCCGTCTGATGGGCTTTGGCCACAGGGTGTACAAGAATTACGATCCGAGAGCGAAGATCATCAAGGATATCGCATTCGAGGTGTTCGAGGAGACCGGCCGTAATCCGATGCTCGATATTGCGCTTGAACTTGAGAGAATCGCTCTCGAGGACGACTACTTTGTCAGCAGGAAACTCTATCCGAATGTGGATTTTTATTCAGGTCTAATTTATCAGGCCATGGGATTCCCCATGGATATGTTCCCGGTGCTGTTCGCTATCGGAAGAATTCCCGGATGGCTTGCCCAGTGGATCGAACACGTCAAGGACGGCGAGCAGAAAATCGCCCGTCCCCGGCAGATCTATCTTGGTGAAGATGAACGACAGTTCGTCGCTATGGCAGATCGTCCGAAAACAAGGCTTGACGAGCAGATGGCAGGGATCTGCAGGCTTTAATTCCATAATGATTCAATGAAATCGATCTATGTCCGTTACAAGAGATGATGTCGCCTATATAGCCGCTCTTTCGCGGCTGCAGTTCAGCGACGAAGAAATGGCGACCATGACCACGGAGCTCAACAGCATTCTTCACTACGTGGAAAAACTCAACGAAATCGATACTGATGGCGTCGAGCCGCTCAGCAGCATTCATGACCAGATGAATGTGCTCAGGGACGATGTTGAAAAAGATTCCATCGCAACAGCCCTGGCCCTGCAGAACGCTCCTGACAGGCAGGACCGTTTCTTCAAGGTTCCGAAAGTTATCGGATAGGTGTTCTGCACGTGGAACTTTCCGAAAAGAACGGCGCGGTACTTTTTCAGGTAAAGGCGCAGCCCCGGTCGTCGAAAAGCCGGATAACGGGCGCCTATGACAGGGGAGTGAAAGTGACCCTCAAGGCGGCGCCGGTTGACGATGCCGCAAACGAGGAGTGCTGTGCACTGTTTGCAAAAGTCTTCGGGTTTCCGGTTTCGAGACTCTGCATCGTTTCCGGCAGAAGTTCCCGGAACAAAACCCTCAGGGTCGAGGGCACGAGTGCCGAAGAGGTTTCACGCCTGCTTCGCCCCTATGTCGGGGGGGAGGCTTCCTGACCATGAGAGCCGTCGTACAGAGGGTCGTTTCGGCTTCGGTCGCTGCCGGAAGCAGCCGTTTTTCGGAAATCGGCCGGGGTCTTCTGGTGCTGCTCGGTGTAGCCCGGGGCGACACCGGAACGGAGGCGGAATGGATGAGCCGGAAAATTGCGCAGCTCAGAATTTTTGACGACGAAGCCGGCAGAATGAACCTCTCGGTTCGCGATACCGGCGGCGATATTCTTCTGGTTTCGCAGTTTACCCTTTATGGCGATGCGAGCCGCGGGAACCGGCCGGGTTTTTCCGGTTCCGCCGATTTCGAAATAGCCCGCCCTCTCTATGAATCGGTTCTCCATCTGACCGGTTTGCAGCTGGGCAGGCCGGTTACGGCAGGATGGTACGGCGAAGCCATGCAGGTTGCGCTCATCAACGACGGACCGGTAACCCTGATTCTCGATACACCGCAACGATTATGAATGCCGTTATCCTTATTCCCGCAAGGCTCGATTCGAGCCGGCTTCCGAAGAAGATGCTTGCCGACCTTGACGGCGAGCCGCTGATCGTGCGTACCTGGCGTCAGGCACTGCTGTCGAACCATGCCGTGCGGGTCGTAGTGGCTACCGACAGTCCGGAGATAGCCGGGGCTCTCGAAGCGTACGGCGCGGAAGTGATGATGACCTCGCCTCACGCCCGCTGCGGAACCGAACGTATCGCCGAAGCGGCGCGAAGCATCGATGCGGACGTTTTTCTCAATCTGCAGGGTGACGAGCCGCTGATCGATCCCCGGAATATCGATCTCTGTCTGGAACCCTTTCTTGCCGATAATCCGCCGGACTGTTCCACTCTGGTCTATCCGCTTCTGCCGGAGGATTTTCAGCAGATCGATGATCCCAATGTCGTCAAGGTCGTACTCGACAGAAACGGCAATGCGCTCTATTTTTCACGGAGTCCGGTGCCCTTTCAGCGGGAGGTGTATGCCGCGACGCAGTTCTACCGCCATATAGGGCTCTACGCATTCTCTGCCGAAGTCCTGCAGCACTATGCTTCGCTCCCCCCTTCGATGCTGGAAAAGGCCGAATCGCTCGAACAGCTCCGACTGCTGGAAAACGGATTCAGCATTCGATGCGTCACTACAACCGTCGATCATCCGGGGGTCAATACCCCTGAAGATCTCGATCTGGTCCGCAGAATGCTCAGGAGGTCGGCGGGCCGGTGACCGTTACGGCAACACTTCCGTCATGAAAGAGAATGTCCGCACGGTCGGAGAGCCCGAGTTCGCATGAACCGGTTATGAATCGGGTCTCTTTTTTTACCAGAGCGTAGCCCCGTTGAAGAATTTTCCGGTAATCGAGCAGGGCAAGCTGCTGGTTGGCAGCGGCAAACTCCGTTGCCTTCTGCAGCCATTTTCGCCTGACGGCAAGGGCGAGCAGTTCCGGAAAGCTTTCGGCTTTTTCCGACAACTGCTGCAGCTGCATCAGCGGCCGGTTGAATGCGTAGCTCTGCCGAAGGGAGTCGATCTCCATTTCCGCGCCATCGAGCTTTGCCTGCATCAGGGTGCTTTGACGCATCTGCTGGTTTTCAATGGTTTTCAGCAGATCTCCCCTGTCGGGTACGGCAAGTTCCGCTGCAATGGACGGAGTTCCCGCCCGGAGATCGGCCACCATGTCAGCTATGGTGATATCGGTTTCATGGCCGACGGCACTGATGACCGGAACCGATGAGCGGTAGATGGCTTCGGCCACCATCTCTTCGTTGAACGCCTGGAGATCTTCCATGGACCCGCCGCCACGGGCAACGATCAGTACATCCGCGCGGTGTCGCGGATCGGCCGGATTGTTGAAATAGTCGATGCCTCTTTTCACCTCGCGCGCCGCATCGTCGCCCTGTACCCTGACGGGAAAGAGCAGAATCCGAACGGCAGGAAAACGCCGTTCGATCACCCTGCCCATGTCCTCGATCACGGCTCCGGTCGGCGAGGTGACGATGCCGATGGTTTCGGGTATTGCCGGTATTTTTTTCTTTCTTTCCGCGTTGAAATAGCCGGCCTTCGCGAGTTTCTGGAGCAGCAGGGCGAACGCCTGCTGCAGCTGCCCCTGACCGGCTTCGGTTACCGAGGAGCAGATAAGCTGATAGCGCCCTGAAGGCGGGTACACCTCCAGTCGTCCTTCAGCGATCACCTCCATGCCGTCACGGAGATCGAAGCTGATTCTGGTGCCGGTGTTTTTCCAGATTACCGCAGGTATCTGTGCCTGGTCATCCTTCAGGGTCAGGTAGGTGTGACCCGAACTGTGTCGTTTGCAATTCGAAATTTCGCCCTTGACGCGCACCACGGGGAAGATGCTTTCAAGCTCGGATTTGATCCGGAAGGTCAGTTCGCTGACAGAGAGCGTGACATCGCCCATCGCAATAAGATGAGAAGAGTTGAAAAAAAGATTCCTTTCAACAGAATAATAAAAAACCGGGCATAATCCGGAGCTCTTCTGTCTGGCCCGATGCAGGAGCATCCTTTGGGGGTGTGATTTACGGGATTGGATATATTCCTTTATATTAGTGCCAGTGAGCCATTCGCGCATAACCGCAAGATCATTCATCGATGAAATTCCAGCCGGGAACCGACAGCACGTCCTCTCCTGCCGCCGCAAGCGGGCAGAGTGCGGAGCACTATCTTCCGCTGCTTTCGGGAGGGATGCGCGCTGAACTGATCGGGAAACGTTCGGTTATGGTTTGCGGTCTCGGAAGCTTTATCCTCAGGCACTATCCGGCCAGACGCCGGTCGGGAAAGGGGGGAATGGAGTATCTTCCTCCGGGAAACCGGGTCGTATTTGAGGCAGGCACGGTTTCGCGACAGGTTTTTACGGAGCTGATGCTCTCGCGACTTCCGATCGACAGAGCGGAAGCCGAGCGCCTGTCCGATATTTTTCCGGCTTTTTTCAGAAGCCGGCTGCACGAGAACGGTGAGATCGTTTTTCCCGGTTTCGGCCGGATTTTTACGGAAAACGGACAATCCCGCTTTGAGCCCGACACCGCGCTCGAAGATCTGCTGAACAGCGAATACCGGAATATGGGGCCTATTGCGCTCTCGTATTCCGAACCGGAAATGCCTTTCTGGAAGAGGCTGCTGGTTCCGGCAGCGGCGATCGTCGTGCTTTTTCTTGTCACTGCCGGTCTGCTCTTCCTTTCGGTTCGGCGGAACCCGCTTCCTGATGCCGCGACCGCTCTGCAGCAGGCCCCTGTACGGCATTCTCCGGATCGGGAACCTTCGTTGCCCGATGAGAGCCGCTCAAAGAGAGCGGGAACGCCTGCACCTGAAACGGGAGTGCTTCTCGAAAAAGGGGAATACACGGTTGTCCTTGCTACATTCCTCTCAAAGCGGACTGCCGAAAAGGAGCTTGCAGGATACACGGTTCCGGGAACCAGGGTGTTTATCTGGCCGGTTACCGGCAGGGGAAAAAACTATTACCGGCTTGCCGCCGGAAGATTTGCCGGTTCCGGAGAAGCCCTCGCGTGGAAGGATTCCACGGATTTCGGCAGGTTCAGGGATATCTATATACAACAAGCAAACAGGAGGGTCGTACTGCATGGAGAAGAAGGGTTGTAACAATCTGCATCCCCAGTCGATGTGTCCCGCATTCGGCGGACTGCGGGTACTCATGAGAATCGACGGTGTCCAGGTCTGTCTTGTCGCCGATCAGGGTTGCGCCTACGGGTTGACGTTCGTCTCGCACTTCTATGCTGCCCGCAAGTCCATTGTAACGCCTGAGCTCATGAACGTGCAGATTTCCGGCGGCACCATGATCGACGACGTTCGAAGGACGATCGGGGAGATTGCCCAGGATCCGGCAGTAAAATTCATTCCCGTCGTCAGTACCTGCGTTGCCGAAACTGCGGGGATAGCGGAAGAACTGCTGCCTCGTAAAGCGGGAAATGCCGATGTTCTGCTGGTACGTCTTCCGGCTTTTCAGCTTCGAACCCATCCGGAAGCCAAGGATGTTACGGTCGCTACGCTGCTGAACCGGTTCGCTCTGCCGGACAGGGAAAAAAAGAAAAAGTCTCTGGTGATTCTCGGAGAGATCTTTCCTGTCGATGCCATGACCATCGGCAGCGTGCTGCAGAAAATAGGCGTCGAGTCGGTTATCGCCCTGCCGGGCACCTCGCTCGAAGACTACGCAGAGGCCGGACGTGCTGAAGCATGTGCCGTGCTTCACCCTTTTTATGAGCGGACAGCCGCTTTTTTTGAACAAAGGGGAGCGACAATCGTTAAAGGCAATCCTATCGGCGCAAATGGAACCGCCCAGTGGATAAAACGGGTTGGCGAAGCTCTTGAACTCGACCCGGCGCTTGTCGATGCGGCAGCCGAAGAGGAGGGGCAGAAAGCCCGCGACGCCATGTCGCGCTTCGGCAATCTGCAGGGCAGCGTTATTGTTGCCGGCTATGAAGGCAACGAACTGCCGGTTGTCCGGCTGCTGCTCGAAGCCGGTCTCGACGTGCCGTACGCATCGACCTCGATTGCCCGCATGCCTCTTGGAGAGGAAGATCACAAGGTGCTTTCCATGCTTGGCACCGAGATCCGCTACCGGAAATATCTCGAGGAGGACATGGACGCCGTCATACGCTACAAACCCGATCTGGTGATCGGTACCACCTCGCTCGACAGTTTCGCCAAGGAGAGGGGCATTCCCGCGATCTACTACACGAACAACATTTCTGCCCGCCCCCTCTTTTTCGCTGCAGGCGCGGCTACCGTGCTCGGCATGGTGAGCGGGCTGCTTGCCAGGAAGGAGGTGTTTCGCTCGATGAAAGAGTATTTCATGTCACCTCCCAAAAACCCCCAACCAATTCATGAATAACAAAAGGGAAAAAGGTTATGAGGAAAAAACAGACCTCTGCTTCACCTTAAACGGTTATACATTTTGATAATAAGAGGGACACTGAAAAGAAAATCGCTTAGTATAAATCGGAAAGTTCCTTTTTTCTAAATACCCCTTTATTAACCAGCGTCGATTCTACAAGCAATGGAGATACATTAAAATAACTTGCTGCATCTTCGATTTTTTCATCAGTCAGGTCACCGTTGATGAAACCGATTAATTGGTCGGCAGGGCATAAAAAAGCCTGCGCAAAAGCTCGCTGGTACTTTTGTCGCGCAGTTTTTGCAGTGGTTACTGGCAACAGTCGATCCAAATCCGAAGAATACAGGTGATCGGCAACAACACGAAGTAGCGCAAATCGACGGTTTACTTCGATAGGAGAGCCGAGAGTAGCATCGATATGATCGACATGACCATTACGAAAACCGATACTCATCGGAGCCTTCATGTCGGCTTTTGTCAAAGCATCGCTCTTCATTGAAAACAGATCGGTCAACTGACGGGTGCTTACAGGAGCCGGAGCAATCGACCAATGTTGCTTCACCATGCTCGCCGCCTTTTCAGCCCGTTGCCATGGCAGCAATGATGGATCAATCTGGCTGGTTTGTTCTCTCAGAATATCATTATCAGGAACGATTACAGAAATTGAAGCTTTAGAAGCATCTTCCGTTAACCAGTTCATAATTGGTCTGATTTCCTGTCCGCCAAATGCAATCAATTCATCGATTGCAGCACTTCCATACATATCCGATTTAGCAATCATTTCCTGTACAAGCTCTTCAGGTGCGAAATCAGGATCATAGCCAAGCAATGCTTCTACCGTTCGCCAACGCTTCATATCGGGATCCGTCAACTCCAGCATAAGATCCCGATGCAGATCATGAAGAGGAGTTGAGGAGAAACCGGTTTCCTGCAATCTTCCGATCACGGCATCAGCAAACGCGAAAACCTCGTTGGCAAAAGCATCGACAGGAAACTGCGCATGAATCTCGTTGAGATAACGAACCATCTGTTTGCTGTCACGAGGCGTCGGAAATGAATGAACCGTCATTTCCAGGCTGTCACTGAGAAAACAGGCTTCGGGCCACAAAAACCCCTGGCCTATCGCTCCCATGCAATGACTCATTTTCCAGTCAAGAGTATTTCTTTCAGGCTCGGCAACAAGACGCCACCAGTTTTGCAGGAGCCAAACTGCCAGATCATAAGCCGATCCACGCATCGATGAACGAACCGTTCTCGAATTGAGGTCTTCAAGCTCGGTCAGAATCTGATCGGCGACAAAAACCGTCAGGGACGAAAACGCAGAACGCTCGACTCCTTCAGCAGTCGGACGGTCAAGCCACTCGAAATCTATAGCGAAAGGCCTATCCATCTGTTTCTCTCCATCGTTGAAGAACTGCCTGTGCAAAATAATCGGAACGAGGCATGGGATAGCCGTGATAAACACCGGAGGCTGCGTTTTCAAGTTGAGCTTCAACCGGTTTGCCATCGGCAGTGACCGATCAGATATTCCGGGGAAATCCCTGACGCCAGTGCTCGCTCACCATACCTCGTTTGAGGCCATCCCGCAACAGTCGCTCGGCTTCAGCTCTCCGAAAAACACCGATTTCGTCACACAACGATTTATCCGGTCGAGGCTGAGCCGGAGGGGTCAACCCGAAATCTCCCGGATTTCGTTTGTGCTCGGGGTTGCCACCATAGCTGACACGACTCACAATCTCATTGAGAACCTCCGGATCTGCAGGCTCCATAAAACGCCGTTTATCGTTGAATGAGCCTCTTTTTCTCATCATTGCATATTTGCTTGATCAAAAATTGAAAAGAATACACGGTGGAAAACAAGCAGTATTTCCACATGTCCAAATGTAATATAACGAACGGCAATCTAAATCATTACATCATCCTCACAAGGCAAACCGATCCATTCGCCCCAACCCTCGACCCCGATTGCCGAAAAACCCTCATAATCACTGTTCCGGTGCGGGAATACGCAATTTCTCGCATGTCGATTCAGCTCGAAAGCCTGGAATTTCGACATCGGCGGTCAGCCGGATTCTGAAGCGACACTGAGTTTATGTCGGTGTCTGTGGTGTGTAATTCCAATTCTATTTCAATAATGCACGTATAATCCAGTACCAGGCGATGAGGGAATGGGAAGAAGAAGATCGTGTTACGGGTTAAGTGATACGTGTTAAGTTTGGGGAGAGGAGTATCGTTCGCGGGGCGAACGGGAGTATGCTCGCTGTCGCATCGCGGAGTATAGCTCGCTTCGCATTGCTGGAGTATCGCTTCGCGGTAGAAGATTGGGGAATTAGTTCCTGGTTCTGAGTTCTGAGTGGAGATCGGAAGAACGAGCTGAGTGTTACGGGTCAGGTTGAAGAGGCTGGAGTTGAAAAAAGAACATAATTTTATGCCGCGCGGCGCGCAATACTCCCATTCGCGGAGCGAATGATACTCCCGGTCGTACCCGACCGATACTCCTTTTCCTCTGGTTAATGGGAAGGAATTTCAGGATTGTCGCGGTGACTATAGGGCACATCTATAAAGTGTGATGAGCGATCAAAGTGCAAGGCGGACGGAGTCCCGATAGATCGGGATAAACTACAAAACCGGAGTCCCGACAAGTCGGGATGAGGATTTCGATCCCGACTTGTCGGGACAACGCAGCAATTTGGGTGCGCAATAACTTTATAGAGGTACCCTATAACCGCATGGTTGTATTGGAAATGGAATAAATGCTCATCAACGTCTTTATGTGCTCTCTGCATGAGGCCGAAGGAAGAAAAGATGTTATAGTTCCGGAGCGCGAACGTCAGGAACAGTTTATCGCAGCGATCGAAAAGAGTAGCGAGGCAGCCGGAGTCACAATGCTCTTTGTGCGTCGGGCAGCAAAAGCGGAGTTCTGCCGTCGTTGAGAAGAGAGCTTGCAAAGAAGGCAGTAAACGAATACGGAATATCGCTGTCAGAGACAGCCAGACAACCGGGCGTTACCGCCAATGCCGTGAGCTATATGCTGAATCAGGGAAATGAATTCCTGAAAGGAGCTGCAGCTGATGACAATTTGTGGGAACAGAACAGCGTCCCCGAAGTTGCTTCCTTGGAGATCAATACGAGGCGATCGCTACGGCAGCTCAGGAAAGAGCTCTTGAATGTACATGAAGCCCACATCCGTGATGAACAAACCGGCGAGGTTCACGTGATGCAGATGGATACCAATGAATTTGCTGGAAGCGTGCTCGGTAAACTCTTGGGTTCCGAACTTTCGCACTAATCCGAAGTTCCCCATAATAAAAAACAGTAACTCATTACAGTACAATCAAAA
>DYNE01000100.1 GCA_020721225.1 Pelodictyon luteolum
ACCTGATCAGCGGGAAGCTTAATTTTGGCTTACCCACTTGAAATAGCGAGGAGCCGTAAATGAATTGATTTTCTTACCGATAGATTCAGATTTTATGTTTCAGCAGGTGCCGTTTTGCCAGCTCCTGTATCCGTTTTCTCCGGGCGTTGGTATTTAAAAATGCAGACCGGGCAGCCAAAGGCCTGACGGCAGAGGATTTCGCCTTTCATTTCGGGGAAAGCCCTGTGGGAAGCCTCCATATCCATTTCGCAGATCACGTGGCAGGGGGTTTCGAATCCGTACTCCGTACATACCTCCAGATACGGGCAGAATCGCTGGATTTCAAGCACGGCATCCACGCCCCGGTTGGAAATGTCCACCACATCCATATCCATGCCGATCGCCTTGAAATACGGTACGGCTGCACGGAACCCTTCGGCAAGAGTGTGCAAGGCCAGTAACGGTCCCATGCGCTGCTTCTGCAGCTCGGGGAACCCTTCGAGCATGGTTTCCCATGCCTCTGCTTCGCTGTGTTCCCGGCTGAGTTTTCTGAATTGTGCGAACTTCTTTCCGGCGGCTTCGATCAGCTCCGAGTTTTTTTTCTGCATGGCCTTATTTCCAGGTTACCTGTTTCTCTGAGGTGTATGACAAAGAACTTCATATTGCAAGATACGGGGATGTGAGCGTATGTTCAAACTGCCATGCAGTATTCTGAAGATTGGGTAATTTTGATGATCTTTAAGGAGGTGGTTAAAGAACAATCAAAAAAACAGAAGCGGAGCCGAGCATGAGCGAACAGGAGCAACCCGATGTACCGGAAATTTTTACGAAGCAAGCCGTCAGGCAGCTTCCGCCTGACGAGCTTGAAACGCGCATTTTGTCGTTTCTTTCCTCGCGTCGCCTCTGCGTACTTTCGACCTGCCGGGAAAATGTACCGCGTTCTACGCCCATTCTGTTTCGCTCGAAAGGGTTTACCCTCTATATGGCGGGTGAGCCGGGCCGGAAGCTCGGCAACATCAAATTGAACCCGAGGGTGAGCGTAGCCCTTTTCGACCCGAAATCCGAGTTCTCCGAAGAGATACACGATATAACCGGTTTGCAGATATCCGGTCATGCGAGGCTTATAGGAAAAGAGGAGTCAGGTTTTATGGATGTGTTTCGTCTGTTCGATCGTCCTGAAGCGTGGGCGGCGCACTGGTTCGGCATGATGATCGAAGTCGTTCCCGACATGATCGAGATGCTTTCGATGGGGCTCAAGAGCGAGAATTACGCGGCCCGGCAGATCTGGAGACGACAGGGTCTCTGATGTTTCATTGTTCAGTAGTTGTATGATATCGTTCCGGATAATGCCGAAACCGGGCATCCTGCATATGCCTTTCGCCGCAAGAAAACACAAGCTGTTTTCTGTGGAGAGAGCTCCCTCGGTAAACGGGTCAGGGTCGGAAGAACTCGGGAAGCAGGTTTCAGGGTTCGCCCAGGATGACGCGGTTGTAACCCTTGCGTATGAACGGTCAGAATTGACCGTTACTGCCGATGATCCGGCTTTTATCTTGTTATTGCAGAACTTTCCATAACTTTCGGGTGTACATCTCCGGCAGTGCCATTTTAATTGTAATCTGTGCTGATGGGAAAAGTTGCAAGGAGGGTGTTCATTGGTATTCCGGCAGGGGAAGAGTTGCGTGAACAGGTTCTGGAATTCCGTAAACGTCATGACTGGCTGCGTGTGCGATGGATACGGCCGGAAAACCTGCATCTGACCATTATTCCGCCCTGGTTGAGCGAAAATCCGGAGAGTGTATGCGCGGTTCTTCGATATGCTGCACTCCATTTTCCTGCAGCCGATGTCGAATTCACCACTCTGTCTCCCGGTCCGGATGCTGCGAAACCCCGGCTCCTGTGGGCAACCGGAAAAGCGTCTCAATTTTTCAGCACTCTGCGCGACGAACTGTATGCCCGTATACCGCTTGAACGCACCGATGAACGATCTTTCTTTCTTCATCTGACGATTGCGCGTGTCAGGCTCGATGAACAGGACGACATTGTCCGTATGAAACTTTTGATTCCGGTGGAATGGAGTGCGTGCCTCAGGACGTTATCGCTGTATGAATCCATTCTGAAACCAACCGGAGCCGAGTACAGGGTACTGTGCGAAATACCCTTTACAATGGAAAACAACAATGAGCCATGAAGAAGAAACGAGTTTACCGCATGCTCATGTCTTCCGCTCTTTTTCCCATGGAGAGTTCCAGCCGTCGATGATTGTTTTTTGCATTCTTGCCGGCGTTTTGTCCGTTTTTTAACCTGCCCAGAGGAGATGCAGCATGGTATCCATCATCCGCATTCTCGTTTTCTTCATGTTTGTATTTCCTGCATTCATCTTTTCTTTCCCTCTGTTCGGCTATACGTTTTCATCGCTCTCGAAGGAACAGAGTGAGAAGCTTTTATCGATGGCATCGAGCAACTTTATGCCTGTCCGGTGATACCCTCAGGCCAGAAATTATGTCGATGAGCTACCGGATGATTACACGCCGATGGTTGTTATGCTGATTGCGGCTTGAACAGCATCATCGCGGTTGTGTTGATTCGTGAAAATTTGATTTATTTCCGGGAAGTTAAAAGATCTTCAACGTCAGACTGACAGAGAAAATTTATGCTCGAAACGAATGCGCCTGAGTTGATGGAGAATACCTTGCAGAAGAGGGTGCACTGAATCATGAAAAACTTTTATACATGCCTCGTTGTGGGCGCAGGGCCGTCCGGATCGTCTGCTGCATATACGTTTGCAAAAAACGGCATAGACGCCTGCGTTATCGATAAGGCGATTTTTCCAAGAGACAAATTGTGCGGCGGGTTGCTGACCAGAAGGACAAAACAATGTTATTCGGATGTTTTCTGCTCAGGATGGGATGATGTCTATGAGTGCAAGTCGAATGGCGCACTCTTTTTTCATAAGGGGCAGATGATCAATGCGATTGAAAACTACGGGGAGTTGTATTTCTGTAATCGCCGCACATTCGATCATGCGCTTCTGGAAAAGGTGACGGCAACGGGTGCCGATGTTGTTCTGGGCGACAGGGTCGAGGTTGTCGATACGACGTCCAGAACGTGTCTGCTGCATTCGGGAAGAAAGATTGGCTATCGCTACATGATCGGTGCTGACGGCGTAAACAGCGTTGTGGCCCGGGCGATCACATCAAAAGGTTTTGACAGAAGCCGATTCGCTTTTGCTGTTCAGGCCGAAACTCCGGATATTATTTGCAAACAAGAGGATATGGTAATGCCTGAGATCTATTTCGGCGAAGTCGATTGGGGGTATGGATGGGTGTTTCCCAAAAAAAACAGCTGTTCTGTCGGTATTGGCGGTCTCTGTAAAAAAAGCGGAGATGTTACAAGAAGGTTCAGGGAATTCTATTTCGCCCGAACCAACCAGCTGTATTCAGCCCCATTGAAGGGACATTATATTCCGTTCGGCAATTTCTCCCGGAATGCCGTAGCGAAAGATATTATCATCGTTGGAGATGCAGCGGGATTAGTTGATCCGATAACAGGCGAAGGGATAGCTTATGGGAACCTCTATAAATTCTGATTTCCGAAAACGAGTCGACGAGAATATCTG
>DYNE01000142.1 GCA_020721225.1 Pelodictyon luteolum
ACGGCGTTGACACCCAGCGGGTGGCATCAAAGAAATTGCCGGGCAGAATCGTCAGCCCGCTGCTGATGTCCAAATCCGGCGCGTCAATTTTTACTGTTCCCTGATTGCCCCGCTCTGATGTGGCGGTTACTTTGCTGTCCGCAGATTTGAGAAAATTTTCGGTCTGAATGAATACCGCGCCGCCGTCTCCGTCCTGGGCATTTGCCTGTATATGGCTGCGGTTCAGAATGACAAAGCGTGAACCCGTGCCGGTATCAGGATTTCCGATGGTGATATCGCCGCCTTTTCCGGTTCCCTGTGCCACGTTTGTTGTGATGCTGCTGTCGGAGAGATAGACCGTATCTTTTGCGTCAACGGTGATTCTGCCGCCGCCGGAGTTTGTTGCATCCGAAGAGACCGATGCTCCGCCTTGTATTTCAAGTTTGCCGACATTCAGGCTGATGTCTCCGGCTTGCCCGCCGCCTTTGCTGGAAGTGCTGATAAATCCTTTATCGGAAATCTGAAGCTTCTGTGCGGAAACAGATACTTTTCCTCCGGCTCCGGCATTTTCGGAAGTACTGTATGAACCTGCGAAGACAAAAGTCGGATTTCCGTTACTATCAGTACCGGATATAGTAATTGTTTCAAGAGCTTTCAGGGTTATTTCACCGCCTCTGCCTTTACCCATTGTGCCTGAATTGATTCCTGCGCCATCAGTAACAGAGATGTTTTTCGCTTCTATCGCTATGTTTCGTGCATCTCCCGCGCCTTCTTCTTCATATTCTGTGCCTACCCAAATGCCGCTTCTAACGCCAATTTTGCTGCTTTCTCCGTCAAACGAGATAGATTCGGATGCTTTCAGACTGACCTCTCCGCCTTTACCTGCGCCATAAGTACTTGAATTGATATATGATCCATATTTAAATGAGATGTTTTCAGCCTCAATTGTCAGTTTTCCCGCGTCTCCCGCCTCTCCTGTAAATATCCAAATCCCACTTGTCCCACTTATTACTGCCTTGCTGCTTTCTCCTGCAAAAGAAACGGATTCGGCAGCTTTCAGGGTAAC
>DYNE01000101.1 GCA_020721225.1 Pelodictyon luteolum
ATTGTAATGAATTACTTCTGAGAGAAACATAATACTTTGCTGACGTATATCAAAACTATTTACGAATAAGATCTTAATCTGTGGGCAAAAAATCTTCCTTTTATGGCGGGAAAGTGTGAATGGAGCGGAAGTGAATAGGGAAGAAGTGACGAGAGAAGATGGAGGGGCTCCTTACCCGGGTTTCCACCCCGGGCTACCGATATGCCGCCCCCGACTCGTCGGGACTGAACCACCGCCCGCCATCTTTTCTATTCACCTCTTCACTTTCCCACCTCACGTCTCGGTTACCGGCTACAGCCCACATTCTTCCACTGTCCGGCGCGGATTTGGTCTGATCGGCTCCGGAAATGAAAAGGATCAGGTGAGGCTGCTAAGGTTTAAGGAGGTTGTTTTTTGATACAATGTATTTGTTTGATGTATTGTTGTGCTGCTTATTGCGTAATATGGTTCTTTTCCGGCGCTTTGTTTGATTAACTGATTTCTTTTTCTTTAAATTCGGTTGTGTTTTCTGGTAAGCCGGGTTTTGTAATTCCTGATTTTCAGAGCGGTGTCCGGTTTTCTCTGTTTTTCGGTTAACAGGCTTATTTATAAAAGCAGGTTCTCTTTCTATGGCAAGTTCAACAGATAGTGGTGAGTTACCTCATTTATCCGGTGATTCAAGTTTTAAAAGTATCGCGTCTCTTTCTCTTGTAGCTCTCGGCGTGGTGTTCGGCGATATCGGCACCAGTCCTCTCTACGCTATCCGGGAGTGTTTTCATGGCGATTATGGTATTGCGGTTTCTCACGATAATGTGCTGGGTGTGCTTTCGCTGCTTTTCTGGGCGCTTATTCTTATTGTTTCGCTGAAGTATCTGACCTTTATCATGAAGGCCGATAACGAGGGAGAGGGCGGAATTCTGGCATTGACGGCGCTTATTATCGGTCATAGCCGCAAGAACCGGCATGAGCGGTGGTTTCTTGTGGCGATAGGTTTGTTCGGCGCTTCTCTCTTGTACGGCGATGGCATGATTACGCCGGCGATTTCGGTGCTCAGCGCGGTCGAGGGGCTGCAGATTATTGCTCCGGCCTTCAAGACTCTGGTGATTCCGGTGACGGTGGTGATTCTTACCGGTCTTTTTTTCTTTCAGCATCACGGTACGGCCAAGGTGGGGGCTTTTTTCGGCCCGATCATTATGGTCTGGTTTGCCGTTATCGCGGTTCTGGGTCTGATAGAGATTATCCGGTATCCAGAGATTCTCAAGGCGGTTTTTCCCTGGTATGGCTTCAGGTTTCTTCTGGGAAACCATTTGCAGGGCTTTCTGGTTCTCGGCGCGGTATTCCTTTCCGTTACCGGGGCGGAGGCGCTCTATGCCGATATGGGCCATTTCGGAAAAACGCCGATTCGTCTTACCTGGGCTTTGTTCGTGCTGCCTTCGCTGCTGCTGAATTATTTCGGGCAGGGAGCCCTGCTGCTCGCTTCGCCTCAGGAATCGCACCATCCGTTCTATGCGCTGGTTCCCTCGTGGGGTCTTATTCCTATGGTGATTCTTTCGACGACGGCTACGATTATCGCTTCCCAGGCGCTCATTACCGGCGTGTTTTCGCTGACCCAGCAGGCTATTCAGCTGGGGTATTTTCCCCGCCTCACCATCCGCCACACCTCTGCGGGTCATTTCGGGCAGATTTACGTTCCTGCGGCTAACTGGGGGCTGATGGTTTCAACCATCGGTCTGGTTATCGGATTCGGTTCGTCGAGCAGGCTTGCGGCGGCATACGGCGTTGCCGTGACGGCGACGATGCTGATTTCCACAGTGCTGTTTTACTATGTGGCCCGTGATATATGGAAATGGAACAAGCTGGCTATCGATGTGATGATAACCTTCTTTTTTATTATCGATCTGTCGTTTTTCGGGGCAAGTGCGAGCAAACTGCTGCATGGAGCGTGGTTCCCGCTGGTGATAGGGCTGTTTATTTTTACCCTCCTCTATACCTGGAAGCAGGGCAGGAGCCTTATGCTGAAACAGCTCAAGGATCGTACCCTGACGGTCGAGGAGTTTATCCAGAGTCTTTCGCTTCAGCAGCCGCAGCGGGTGAGCGGACAGGCGGTCTATCTTACGGCCAATCCCGATGTGATTCCGGTTGCGCTGCTGCATAACATGCGGCATAACAAGATTCTGCATTCGGAGGTAGCCCTGTTTCATTTCAGTACGGAGCGGGTGCCGAGGGTTCCCAACAGCCGCAAGGTCGAGGTAGTGAAGTGCGGCGACGGAATCTACAAGGTTGTGGCACGGTACGGGTTCATGGAGTCTCCGAGTATCAGGCAGGTCTTTTCGCTTGCCCATCATAAAGGTTTTCATTTCCGTCTCGAAGCGACCAGTTTCTTTTTGAGCCGGGAGAAAATCGTGACGGGTCTGAAGTCGAAAATGGGCGTATGGAGAAAGAAGCTGTATGCTCTGATGATGCGGAATGCTATCAGCGCTACGGGGTATTACGATCTTCCTTCGGGCCAGGTGATCGAAATCGGCATGCAGGTTCAGATCTGAGACGCGTATGGATTTTTCTTCGCTTTATGAACTGGTTCGCCAGATAGCCGATAATCCGGTTCCCTCGCTTCTGATAGTGCTGAATCTCATTCTGATCGAGAGTCTGCTTTCTGTCGATAATGCCGCAGTTTTTGCGACCATGGTGATGGATCTGCCGCCGAAACAGCGTTCGGCGGCTCTGCGTTACGGCATTATCGGCGCCTATCTGTTCAGGGGGCTCTGCCTGCTTTTTGCCGCCGCTCTGGTGAAGATATGGTGGCTGAAGCCGTTCGGAGGATTCTATCTGCTTTATCTGGTGTTCAACTGGTGGCAGGGCCGGAAGACTGCCGATACAAGGGATGATTATTTCGATAAACAGGATAACTGGTTTTATCGGGTGACGGTTGGTTCACTCGGCGCGTTCTGGTCGACCGTGATTCTTATAGAGGTTATGGATCTTGCCTTTTCGATCGATAATGTGTTTGCTGCAGTGGCGTTCAGCGATAATATCGTGCTTATCTGGCTCGGGGTTTTTATCGGTATTCTTGCCATGCGTTTTGTCGCTCAGGGCTTTGTTCGCCTGATGGAGGAGTACCCGTTTCTGGAGACCTGCGCGTTTATCGTTTTGGGTATTCTCGGCGTGAAGCTGTCGTTTTCGGTGTTCGAGCATGTTTATCCCGATGCGCCGCTGAGCAGGTTTCTCGGAGGTCATGAGGCCGATGTGCTGACTTCCGCAGTAACGGTGGCGGTGTTTTTTATCCCTGTATTGACCAGTCAGCTTTTCAATGTCCCTTCCCGAATCAGGAAAGAGCGGAATACCGAAGATTGAGCGGTATCTTTTTTTTCTGATCGATATGTCGTTTCCGAAGAGTTTGTTTCGAGCTTCAGGCTTCCGGCGGGCTTTGGTTTGTCGCTGCTGCGCTGCGTCGGTTCCTGGGCGAATTTGCTGTTCCTGCCGTTTTCCTGTTGTCCGGCGGATCGATCCGGATGATCCTGAATTCCCGGAGAATTATAACGATGCGGGGTCAAGGACGGGAGTATCGTG
>DYNE01000102.1 GCA_020721225.1 Pelodictyon luteolum
AGCCTGAATCGATGGATTTCCGATACTCTTGAATCGGCATGATCTTTCAAGCCGTTATTGTAGATTTTATCAGTGATCAGCAATACGCGGGAGGAGGAACGTTCATGAAAACATGAACTTGGAATGAAACAATTCAGAGTTATCCGTCTACGATACAAACCAACCTGCTGACCCAGAACTCGTAACTCGGAACTGAAAAAAGCTTGCCGTGCTTTGTCTGTAATCGTATATTTTTTTTACAAAACGAGTTATTCTACCCAAAGTCTCCCATAACCCTTGCAGCTTTCGAATGAATAAAAAACACTTCTCCGAGCTGCATGTCGAGGATAACGACGGGATGCAGCAGGCGTTCAAGGCCGAACTGATGGCTTGCCTTTTGATAGACAGGAGGGTGAATATATGAGCGGGAGAAAAAAAACAGGTAAGGAGGTCTCTATTGTTCGCTCCTCGGCGGCTGAATACCTGACCTTTATCGCTGCCAGCGGCACAGGTGGCATCGATGCGGTTTATGCCGATGAGAATATCTGGCTTACCCAGAAGATGATGGGGGTGCTCTATGACGTGGCGACTCATACCATAAACTATCACCTGAAAAAAGTTTTTTCAGACAGCGAATTACAGGAGGACTCAGTTATTCGAAATTTTCGAAAAACTGCCCGAGACGGAAAAAACTACAACACCAAACATTACAGTCTTGCAGCTGTCATTGCCGTCGGTTACAAGGTAAATTCCGAACGTGCAGTGCAGTTCCGCAAGTGGGCGACCACTATCATTGAGGAGTTCACCATCAAGGGCTATGCCATGGATGACGAACGACTGAAAAGCGGTGGCTCCATCCTTACCGACCAGTATTTTGAAGAACAGTTGCATCGTATTCGGGAGATTCGTCTCTCCGAGCGCAAGTTCTACCAGAAGGTCACCGACATCTATGCAACCTCCATCGACTACGACGTGACGGCCCAGGCCACCAAGCGCTTTTTCTCTACCGTGCAGAATAAACTGCACTGGGCAATACATGCAGAGACCGTAGCGGAGGTTATCTATAACCGGGCCGATGCCGAAAAACAGAATATGGGGTTGACCACATGGAAGGATGCTCCCGGAGGAAAGATCCAGAAGTTCGACGTTGTGGTTGCAAAGAACTACCTGACCGAAGACGAAATGGTACAACTTTCACGGTTGGTTTCGGCATACCTGGATGTTGCAGAAGACATGGCGCTACGCAAGATGCCCATGACCATGCAGGACTGGGAAACCCGCCTCAATCGCTTCATCGCAGCGACTGATCGTGAAATTCTTCAGGATCCGGGCAAAGTGACTGCAGAAATTGCCAAAGCTCATGCCGAAAGTGAGTTTGAAAAGTACCGCATCGTTCAGGACAGGCTATTCGAAAGCGACTTCGACAGAATGGTCAAGGAGATCGAGTCTCTGCAGAAGCCGAAGGGAGGGGGTGATGAGTAGGATGGAAGCACGTATCAAATCCATTCTGCTATCATTGCCGGGAGTGGAGGGGGGAAGTTCATGAAATCATGAATTTACGATGACCAGAATGCAGCGTTAACTTTCTCCGATACACACCAACGAGTAGAGGCATGCCGAGAGGTCCAGGATTCGATTCGCCGGGCACGTTGCATCATGTGATTATCCGGGGGATCGAAAAAAAAGAGAGATCGTTGCCGACGATAAAGATCGGGGAATATTCGTATCCGGAATGGGGTCGGTTGTCGTGGAGGTGTGGGGGATATGGCTGGTCGGTTTTTTTTGTTTGTGCCGACTGAATTTGGCACTATATTAAGACCGGAGGTGACACAATGAAAATAACATCAGATATCAGGCCGATAACCTGGCTTAAGGCAAATGCGGCGTTACTGCTCGAGCAGATTAACGAAACACGCAGACCGGTAATCATTACTCAGAACGGTGAGCCTAAAGCGGTGCTTCAGGATCCGAAAAGTTATGAAGATATGCGCAATGCTCTCGGTATTCTGAAGCTGATTGCCCAGGGAGAGGAGGATGTGAGAAAAGGCGATGTGCATGAGCACGGCGAGGTGTTTGACGAACTGGAAAAGCAGTTGCGAAAGCCGGTATGAGAAACAGTTATCGTGTTTTATGGACTGGAGTTGCAAAGCGGGATCTTCGTGAAATTGTGGAATTCATTGCTTGCGACAGTCCTGATAACGCCATGAAAATTCTGCATCATATCCGGAAGAAATCAGAAGAGCTTGGCTGTTGTCCTGAACGAGGTCGGATTGTTCCGGAGCTTCTCGATCAGGGGATCAATTTCTACCGGGAGTTGTTGATTCAGCATTGGCGTCTTCTATACCGGATTTCTGAGGATCGAGTTTTTATTCTTTCAATTATCGATAGCCGCAGAAACGTCGAGGATATTCTGCTTCATCGTTTTCTTGGTTTATGATATAGCTCTGGAATACCGGAACAGAGATCTTTGTGACGCGTAACTACGGGCGAAAAGGGGACGCTCAGAACTACGTAAACTAAACGCAACTCCAGGACGTTCTTCCGTATATCGAAATAATTCTATAAAGTATAATTTTATAATACTATAGACTGTAATCTGTATTCGGTATTCAGGAGACCGTTTTACCGGAAACGTAGCGGTGGATGAGGCCGATCATGCGTTCGATGTGTTTTCTCATGTAACCCAGAGGATGTGAGGGGGGGGGATTGGGGACAGGTGCGCATCAATCCGGATGATCATGCCGCAATCACCGGATGGTCGAGTTTTTTGCTGGCGTATTTCAATGCCGCCAGAATATCCTCTTTTTCAAGATCGGGTAATTCCTCGAGTATTTCATCCTGATTCAGGCCTGCGGCAAGGAGGTCAAGGATGTCGATTACCCTGATTCGCAGTCCACGGATGCATGGACGCCCGCCGCACTGATCAGGGTTGATGGTAATCCGCTTTTGCCACTCGTTCATATCAGTCAAGCCGATTTGTTTTTTCTTTTCCGGGGTAACTATGACAAAGTAACGAAATGGTTTGTTAATCGTTCAAATCAGAAGGGCCGCGCTATGGGAAGTGAGGCTTAGTGACGTCGTTGTGCAACACAAATAACTATACCGGGTGATGGCTGCAGCCGTAAGCCTGTATTCGGTATTCAGGAAGCCGTTTTGCCGGTAACGTAGCGGTGGATGAGACTCGATACGAGAGTCTGGTAAGGAATGCCTTCTTCCAGGGACTTTGCTTTCAGCCGGTTCAGGTCGCTTTCGGATATTCGGATGTTGATCCGCTTGTTTTTATTGGAGCTATTGCGAGCGTAAGCCTCGTACTCCTCCTTGAGCTTTTTGAACTCCTCGACCGATCGCCATTCGTCCTGTTCATAGGAACGCAGGATATCTACTTCGCTGTCATCGTTCTTCTGCATCATGATTTTTTTCTTTCAGATAGTGTTTCGTGGCTTTCCTGCCCGGACTGCGGGGATGTTGCCGATCATGCGTTCGCTTTCCGTGAGGAGTGCGGCTTGTTGCGTTTTGGCTCGT
>DYNE01000054.1 GCA_020721225.1 Pelodictyon luteolum
TTTTTATATTTTATAATAATTTAAGCTCCCCCATAATAAATAGAGGTGCCCTTAACAATTGTTGAACCTGCAAGTTTATAAGACGTGATCACAAAGATCCCCTGTGTTCGGCTCCAGTCTGAGGAAAAACATGTATAACGCCACGCAATGATACCACATCCACCGGATAATCGAAAAGCTGCGAAAGTTTTTCGGAGGTCAGCATCTCTTCGGGCGTACCATCCTGGAACACCTTGCCATCCTTGAGCATCACGACGCGACGGATATCGGGCGGGATCTCATGCACATGGTGCGTAACGAGCAGAACGGTTTTTCCGCTTCGCATAAGCGCAACGAGCTGTTCGAGATAAAGAAAAGTGGCTTTGAGATCGAGACCTGATGTCGGTTCGTCGAAAAGTAGCGTACCGGAATCGCTGACGAGAGCCCTCGCAAGCAGAAAGCGACGCTGTTCACCGGTTGACATAAAACCAAACTCCCTGTCCTTCAGGTCGCAGATACCGAGCGACTCCATGACTTTCTCAGCCTTGCAGTACTCCGTATCGCTGAACGTCTGATTCCTCCAGATATCGATGCTTGAATAAAACCCAGAAAGAACGACGTTCAGTCCCATTGCACACGAGAGGTAGTCGTGCTGCAGGTCCCAGGAAATGATGCCAAGTTGCGAGCGCAGATCCCAGACATTCCAACGCGCCCTGCCAAAAACACGAATATGGCTGTCCAGCGAAAAAACCGGATGAAGTTCGTTGGAAAGGAGCTTCATAAGCGTGGATTTGCCCGCGCCGTTAGGGCCGAGAATTACTGTGCTGCATCCGGCTTCAATCTGCAACGAAAAACCATCGAACACCTTGACGGCCCCGCGGTATACCGTAATGTTACGAATGTCGAGAAGCATCTTTATAATTCGTTAAACGGTTCAGTTCCAGCGACCGTTCGTACCTCCGAGCGAGTAGCGCCCTGCCCCAAGAAAAAAAATCACCAACGAGCCGAACAGATAGAGCGCCTGAAGCTCCAGCGCATAGGCTCCATGTTCGGTGAAAGAGTAAAGATCACCCATATGCACCAGATAGACAGCCATCACCATGACAAAAGCCACAATGAGAGCGGCTGCGCGGGTATTGAAACCGAAAATAATCATCAGTGGAGCAAGTATTTCACCCACAATAATACCATGCGACAGATAACCCGGAAGACCCGACTTTATAAGCATCTGGGAAACAGACGCATAACCATGCTGCAATTTGTGGATGCCGTGAAAGAGCATCAGGCCCCCTACCAGAAGCCTCAGGAGCAGCTTTCCGATATCATTGCCGTTGAATGCACGATCAAACATATCAAATCCCTTTTTTGAAAATTTTCGCTTCATAGTTCGTGTTATTTTTTCTGCTCAGTGAGAAAGATAGGCCGTAACAAGAAGATCCCTGCCGAATCGGGAGGGCGGTTCAAAATCGAGCTTGATCGCCTGTTCGGGAAGTCTTATACCGATTGGGGCAAATGCGCTCATGCCGTCACCTCCAAACAGTACGGGCGCAATGAACATGTAAAGTTTGTCGAACAGTTCCATCCTGACAAAGGATGACCCCAGACGACCGCCCCCCTCTACAAGAACGGAAAGTATCCGTCGCTCATACAGTTTATCGAGCACAGCTGCAAGGTCGAGGCCGCACTCCCGCTCATCTACGCCGAACACCGCAACTCCCTTTTTGGCGAGTTGACGGGCTTTTTGCGAATCCTGCATCGATAGCGCGGTAAAAACAACCGTCTCGGCCTCCGTATCGAAAATACCGGCGCTGAGCGGGATGCTCAACCGGCTGTCGAGTACCACGCGAAGCGGATTGCGCCCGGCACAGTGCCTTACGGTGAGCCGGGAATCGTCGGCTATAACGGTAGCTGCACCGGTAAGCACCGCATCGAAGGAACAGCGGAGGCGATGTACTTCGGTTCTCGCCTCCTCTCCGGTTATCCATTTCGAAGCGCCCGATACCGTAGCGATCTTCCCGTCGAGTGTCTGCGCAAGTTTCAGGGCGACAAAGGGACGGCCTTTCCGATGGGTGGTGATAAATGCTTCGTTAAGGCGTTCCGATTCGGTTTCGAGCACACCTTCAATCACCTCAACTCCGGCGGCAAGCAGTTTGGCTATCCCTTTTCCGGCAACTTTCAGATGAGGGTCCCGGCAACCGATAACCACGCGGGGAATGCCCCTTTCAACGATCATATCGCTGCAGGGCGGAGTTTTTCCGAAATGGGAGCAGGGTTCAAGATTGACATAGAGCGTTGCATTGCGAAGCAGCTCGTGATCAGCTACCGAAGCGACAGCATTGACCTCGGCATGCGGTCCACCGTACTGCCTATGGAACCCTTCGCCGATAATCTGACCTCCGGATACAATCACACAGCCAACCATGGGATTGGGGCTGACAGCTCCCGACCCCATGAGAGCAAGCTCATGACAGCGCTGCATATAGTGTTCATGGGTATGATCCTGCACATTGCCCCCCTTCAGCACTCTTCGACATGAACGTTAACCAGCCTGACAGCAAGCTCATGACAGCGCTGCATATAGTGTTCATGGGTATGATCCTGCACATTGCCCCCCTTCAGCACTCTTCGACATGAACGTTAACCAGCCTGACTCCCGATAACCTGAGCAGTTCGTCGATATGTTCGATTTTGTATGGTTTATCGTAGTAGATGGTTTTTATGCCTACGTTAATGAGCACTTTGAGACAGTGAATGCAGGGACTTGCCGTGATATAGATATCGGCATCCTTTATCGAAACCCCGTGCTTTGCGGCCTGTGCTATGGCATTGATTTCGGCATGAATGGTATTGACGCAGTTTTCTTCGATCGTGCCGTCGGGATGTGTGCTTCGGTAAATTCGGCAGTTTGTTTCGTTGCAGTGCGGCAGTCCCGAAGGCGCGCCGTTGTAGCCTGTGGAAAGAATATTGTGATCTCTGACGATCACCGCGCCGATATGACCGCGCGTACAGGTCGCCCGGCGGGAAATCAGATGCGCGACGCTCATGAAATACTCGTGCCAGCCAAGCCGTTTTTCCTGCCCGTCGTGGCCATCGCAATCCTGTGAACCGCAGCAGCCGCCTGAACCCTGTTCTTCCTTCATTGTCATGTTTTTTAATACATTACGAGGTCGCAACCATTAACCCGTTGTAATCCCTGCCGCAATTTGATCAGACGTTCAATCAATGGACGCTGATGCTCAAACCGGTCTCTATCGTTAAAATGCTGTATCGCAGTACGATAAGATGTTCTTAAAATAGGGAAAAAGAAACCGCTTAAACAACTCATGCAACGCAATTACTTCACGCTTTACCATACAGCCATGGAGCTGCATGAACGGCTTGCCGGCGGATTCGTATTCGAAATCCATTCGCAGCAGAAAAACGAGCTGACGCTCAGCTTCGTTACGGCAGCCGGAGATCACCTGCAGGTGGTGATGGTGTTGCGCAGGCCAGGGCTCTGCCTTTTCACAAGAGAAGGCATGAACCGCCGAAAACGGCAGAGCGCAAGCCTGCTGCATACCATCTGCGAGCGGCAGGTAACCGGCGTTGCAATATCACCGTACGACAGGGAAATTCTTGTCGGGCTTTCGGGAGGCGACACGCTTGTATTGCGCCTCTTCAGCGCCTCAGCCAATGCATTTCTCGTCTTGGAAGGGATCATTACCGATGCCTGTACCGCCAGGAACGAGCTGATCGGCAAACCATACTATGAAGAGGGCAACCGTCCGAAACCGGATATCATCCGAGAACTGGAACTGCTGGCGCAGAACAAGGAGCTGTTTTCATCGAGAATCGGGAGCGCTGCGGGCCCGGATAATCAGGACTCGTTCAACTTCCTCCCGGGCTTCGACCGGACGATGCTACGGGCTCTCGCTGAACGGGCAGGCGGAAATGACGATCCTGACAATCTTTTCAATGCGTTCCGGGATATATTCTACGAACTGCTCGATCCGCTGCCGCAGACAGGGAGAACGCCGGAAGGCAAACCACTCTTCAGCATCCTGCACCCCCCTCTTCCGGAAAGCGTAACCTGCTCATCGATGCTCGAAGGCCTGAACCGGTACAGCTCGGCAATGTGGGGCTGGCTGCATACCACGGAAGCCCAGGGTGATCTGGAAAACACATTACGTCAGCAACTACGCAAAACCGAAAAAGAGCTGCAGGGATACGATCCTGAAATGCTTGCAGAAAATGCAGCCAGGTATGAAACCTGTGGCCATCTGCTCATGGGAGCACTTTATCTTGAACGTACCTCTCCGGACAGTATAACCGTTCCCGACCTCTTCAATCCGGGCAGGCAGGATATCACTATCACTCTGAAACCGAACCTCTCGCTCAACGACAATGCTGCCGAGTATTTCAGAAAAGCCTCGAAAACAAGGGGCAAATGCACAGCTATGGCGCAGCGCAGAACCGAACTCGAGCAGAGGAAAACGATACTCGAATCACTTTCAGCAGAACTCGCTTCGCTCGTTACGCCCAAATCAGTAAAACAGTTCATCGAAGCCAACCAGGCGAAGTTGCGGGGAACCGGCATCCCGTCGGCGAAAACAGCTTCCGGACCCTCCTCCCGTTTCAGAACCGTTAAACTTTCGCCCTCGGTTACGCTCTATATCGGCAAAAATGCAAAAAACAACGAACAGCTTACCTTCGCATTTGCCAAACCCGACGATATCTGGCTCCATGCGAGAGGCAGTGCAGGCTCGCACTGTGTGCTGAAAGGAGCAACCATGCAGCATAAAGAGGAGATCCGCAAAGCAGCGGAAATCGCCGCCCGGCATTCGGCGGCACAACACTCCGAACTGGTACCGGTCATGTACACTTTAAAAAAGTACGTCCGTCGCTCAAAAAACCTCCCGCCCGGACAGGTTATCGTTGAGCGTGAAGAGGTTATCCTGGTTCAACCGACGAAAAACGATGAGTAAATTATCTCCGTATGAAGGAACGTTCAACATCCCGAAATCCTTACGTAATCAAAAACTCGCAAATGAGAGCCCTCTGAACAAAAAACCTTTTCACCATTGACGAAAAATCCGGAATAAAACCTATATCTTATGGAAAATTATAAACTTGTTCTCCCGGAACATCTGAACCACTACGGATTTCTTTTTGGAGGAAACCTGTTGAAATGGATCGATGAAGTGAGTTATATTGCCGTTACGCTTGACTACCCCGGGTGCAACTTCGTCACCGTAGGCATGGACAAGGTGGAGTTCAGAAAAAGCATCAGAGGGGGAACCATACTCTGTTTCGTGAATGAAAAAAGCAGAATCGGAGAAACATCGATCGAGTACACAGTAAACGTATACAAGGACACCATTGAAACCGGTGAACGGATCATTGTGTTCAGCACGCATATAACGTTTGTCTGTCTCGACGAAAACGGACAGAAAAAGCTGATCTGCGGCACAGAGAAATAAGACGCATCCTTAATCGCCTGGCGACATCCGGCAACAAGCCTGAAGCGAAAAGGCTGACAGCGATAGGATCATGACGACACCATTAATTGGCTTGCAACTCTATGACGACATCATGGAACAGTTCTGAACGGTTCGACCGTTCAGCTGCGGATTGGGATGAAAACCCGAGAAGAACGGCTCTGGCCGGTGGAATCGCTCATGCGATTCTCGATACAGTGAACCCCGACAGTTCGATGCAGGCCATGGAGTTCGGCTGCGGAACCGGTCTGCTGACCCTTGCTCTTGCCGAACATGTCGGCAAGCTGACCGCAATCGATACATCGCCGGAAATGCTTGCCATACTGCAGAAAAAAATCGATACTCTCGGCATATCCTCCGTTGAAACGCGCTGCCTGGACCTGGTGCAGCAACCCGGAATCATAACGAAGCTTGAGAACCTCGACCTTATCTTCAGCAGCATGACCCTGCACCATATTGCCGATACAGAAGCATTGCTTGAACGACTGAGCAAATTTCTGCGTACCGGAGGCATTGTTGCCATAGCCGACCTCGATCTGGAAGACGGTTTTTTTCACGACGATGCCGCTGAAGAGGTCCATCCCGGTTTCGAACGCTCCCAACTGCACTCCATTCTCGAAAATGCCGGTTTCGGAAAAATCGCCTTCAAAACCGCTTATGAAGTGCATAAAACAAACCGCTCCGGCATACTGAAAACGTACCCTATATTTCTGGTCACTGCAGTAAAACTATAGCTCCCAACCTTTTCGCCACCGATTAACGCACATGGATTTCAAAGCTGTTATATTCGATCTTGACGGAACACTGCTCGACACTCTTGAAGACGTCATCAATACTCTCAATTCCGTCCTTGAATCCCACCGATACCCGACACACTCGCTCGATGAAGGAAAATATCTGGTAGGTCACGGTATGCGTGACCTCGTCAGAAAAGCGCTGCCGGAAAACACAGCTACTGAACCGCTTATCGACGCACTGCTCGTCGATCTCATGAACCATTACAGCAGTAACTGGAACCGCCATTCGAAACCGTATCCCGGCATAGCCGAAATGCTCGACGACCTCACGGCTCGCGGCATGAAAAAAGCCATTCTCTCGAACAAGGCAGACCGGTTCACGCAACTCTACGCAAAAGAGCTGCTTTCCAACTGGACATTCGACGTGGTGATGGGCCATCACAGCGCCATCCTCCACAAACCCGATCCGGCAGGAGCCCTGCTTGTCGCTGAAATGCTGATACATAAGCCGGAGGAGATTCTCTATATAGGCGACAGCGGCATCGACATGCAGACCGCATCGCGGGCAGGGATGTATCCGCTCGGAGTACTTTGGGGATTCAGGCCGGCAGAAGAGCTGCTCGAATTCGGAGCGAAAACACTGGTGGAGAAACCGGAAGAGATAACGAAGTTTCTGGGAACTGCATGAAAAGGTAAGACAGGTACGGCAGTCCCGAATCGTCCGACACGCATCTCATGACTCCTGAGTTCCTCGCAGGAACAACCGGCCTTAAAGGACAAAAAAAACATTAACAACAAAAATCCGTTTTGGAGGACTTCCCCGAGTTGCGGCTACAGGATAGCTTCACGCTTGATCCGATCTTCCCCTCACCCCTCTTCCGGCTCACCGCCAAGGGCTCACGAACCACGTTTTCCTGTCTCCTAAAAAGTGACCGTCACTCCAAGAAGGGGCACCGGTTCGCCGGATTCAGCCGTACCCCTTTCCATACGGTACTCCTCATCGTTGATCATGCTGCCTACGGCAAGGCCGACCGCAGTGCCTATTGCGGCTCCGACAATGGTATCCGACAGCCAGTGCTTGTCGTTGTAGACCCGCTGAACGGCAGTCAGCGTTGAAAGAGCGTACAACCCAGCCGTTGCCCAGGGGCTGTTGATGCGTGTACTGAGTGCGGAGGATACGGCAAAAGCTGACGCGGCATGTCCCGAGGGAAACGACCAGTTTGGATTTTCGTCGGCAAAAAACAAAAATCGCCTGTTTCCCTCCTGTTTGAAGGGCCTGCTCCTCCCTGCCGTGGCTTTAATTACCCCTGTAACGAGCATAGCGAAGGTATGGGCCTCGATGACCGCCCTGCCGGTCAGCCGCACGTCGTCGGCTCCGGCAATTATGCCGCCGAGATAGATGAGAGAACCAAGACCGTAACCGGTACCGAACCTCCCGTAGTAGTCACCTGCAGGCATCACCGCATCGAGAAAAGGAGTATGCTGCGACTGAACATAGTCACGCACCGGTTCATCGGCAATAATTGCGGAAGCGATGGCAGCGCCAGCCACAGCGGCTACGGTCATCCAGTCGCCACCGTCAAAAGATGACGGAGCGGAGAATACTTCCCTGAAATCCCGATAGATACCCGTCGCATCATCAGAAAGGAAATTTTCGGGACTACCGGCATGAACCACGGAAGAAAAGAAAAAAAGCGTCAGAACGACGGCATAGGAAAAAGCCCTGAAAAAGCGGCCTGCAGCCTCGCTTCCGCACACGCGAAGACAAAGGGCAAATGCCTGAATTTGAACGCTTAACACAGGCAGCATGTTATATTTCAAAAAAATCATATCCCGACGGGAAAGCTCTGGTATTTTTATGAATGTACCTCTTTTATGGTTATCAATACATTGATGACAGAGCGCGCTGCCGATTACGTTTTCAGGCTGTTCAGGGAAAGCGAGTCGGAACTGTGCATCTATCATAATTATGCACATACTGCCGAAACCGTTGCGAACTGCCGGGAAATTGCAGAAGGCATGAGGGCAACGGAACAGGATATAGAAATTCTGGAACTTGCCGCATGGTTTCACGATACCGGCTGCCTGTTCTCCATGCAAAATCATGAAGAGAAAAGCACGAAAATAGCAAAACAATTTCTCGAAGATGCCGGCTATCCGAAAGAAGAAACCGAAACGATCTGTCGCTGTATTCTTGCAACAAAACTCCCGCAAAAACCGCAGAACCGGCTCGAAGAGATTCTCTGCGATGCAGACCTGTCGCACCTTGGAAAAACGGGTTACCGTGAAAAAAGCGAGCTGGTGCGCATCGAAATCGAGAAAAATGAAAACAGAGGTTTCAGCGATGCCGAATGGCTTCAATTGAACATTGATTTCTTTAACCGGAACCCTTTCCACACAAAATACGCAAGTCTTGCCTTCAACGAAGAACGCACGAAAAATCTTGTTGATCTGCATCAGCGTCTGAGAAAAAAAAACGGTAAAGACGATAAAGAAAATGATCCCGAAAAGGTCGATCAGGAAAAAAAGAAAAAAAAGAGCCCCGGAGGAACTGCCGAAAGAGGGCTGGAACGCAATATGGAGGTGTACTATCGGACGGCGTCGAGAAACCATGTTGATTTCAGCGCCATCGTCGATCATAAGGCAAATATCATGATCCAGACCAATTCACTGATTTTTTCAATCATCATATCTCTCCTTGTCAGAAAACTCGATGAATTTCCTCAGCTCATGCTTCCCACCTTCATTCTGCTTGGAAGCTGTGTCGCCACCATCATCACCTCGGTGCTCGCCACGAGACCCAAAGTCACGACATCGAATACAACAATCGACACCATCAAACAAAGAAAAGCCAACCTTCTCTTTTTCGGCTCCTTCATCAACCTCAAACTCGATGATTTCGAATGGGGCATGAAAGAGATGCTGAATGACAAGTCGTATTACATCGACAACATGATACGCGACACCTATTTTCTCGGAAAAGTACTCGACTACAAGTACAAATTCCTTCGCCTGTCCTACGACATCTTCATGGTCGGACTTGTGGTGTCCATTTCCATGTACGCATCCGCATTCATCAAGTAAAGCGTTCGCAATCCCGAACCATTACTTTTTGACTGCGTAAAGGCAGACATCATGAGCCCTTCCCTTGAGTTTCAGGCAGCCGAGGAATTCGGTATGAACCTGTTGCAGCGAGTTGACCGGAAACATCATGAACAGTTCCTCGGATACCAGCAGGTGCTGATGCAAGTGAATGCATTCCGCCTGAATTCTCGATGCGGTATTGACCGTATCTCCATGATAGACAATCTCTTTTTTCAGATCACCAACCTCCCCGGCTATGACCTTGCCGACATGCATTCCGGCTTTAAACTGCGGCTGGTAGCCGTACAATCTCCTGTACTTGCCTGAAAGAGCTGACATTTTGTTCTGGATTGCAAAAAAGCAGCGAACACAATTCATTTTTTTTGTCCCCTGAGTAATGTCCCATGTTACAATAACGGCATCGCCGACATACTGATAGACCTCTCCGGAATAACGGGAAATCAGATCGGAGATATCATTGAATACGTTATAGAGCAGATCGTGGTAACGGGCATGACCAAGTTTTTCGGCAATCGGCGTAGAGCCATAGAGATCCATGAACATGAATATCCGTTCTTCCTCATGCGGTACCCGGTAACGGTCGAAGAGGGCATTGAGTATGTTTTTTTCACCAACCCGGATTACCAGCAGATGGAGATTCCTTATCGGCAGGGAAATCATGCAAAGGAAAAAGAGCATCGGTAAAAATTCAATCTGAAGAAACAACTGCAGGGCAGCATGCAAATCACTGTATCCGGAACCAATGACCGAAATAACAAGATGCTCGGCAAGAATATAAACGAACAGCCCTGCAAACGCAGAACAAACATACAACACGACACCGGCAAAAAATGACCAGAGAAAATTCAGTTTCGCAGTCAGAGGAACGATCAGGAATTGATTGACAAGAGCAACAACTCCCCCTGCAGAAAATGCCAGCGCAATAAAACGCAAAAAGAAGAAAAGATCGAAGGAGTACGGATGGCCCAGCAAGGAACCGCCGATAACGGTCATCAGAACATAATAGGCAAGAAAAGCAGCAACATACTCTGCCGTAATCCATAAAGCAGTGAGTGTTTTCTGAAGGACTTTATTCTCAAACATCATGAAATCAAGATAACTGACCAGGGAAAAAATATGTGAGCGTATAGGTAAATATGACGTTTCGTAAACAGAAAACCCGGACGCATCCGGGTTTTCTTCATCAAAATACCACCTGAATATAACTCAGTGAAACCGGTTCAAAATTTGAAATCAATCACTCTTTTCATTACCCCGGTCACATGATTAAGTAAACAAAAAGCAATCGGCAGAAGTTCGAAATAACATCAGAAACTGAAACCGGTTCTGAGATAAACACCGTAATCATCAATCAGCCTGCAGTCATCGAACCCCCTGGCATAGACAATGCTTGCACTGTAACGGGACTGGATGAACCCTAACCACAAACCGCTGCCTGCCGATGTGTGCCATACTGAAGAATCCTCGCCGTCAAGAAAAACCCTTCCGGTTTCGGCAAAGACAACAGGGCCATAGATGACCGGAACAAGAAACTTGAACTTACCGAAATAAAGCCTGAGCTCTGAACCGGCGTAGAGTGAAGCATCGCCGGCAAATCGCTGTCGGTCGTAGCCTCTTAGAGAGGTCGCTCCACCGATAAACGCTGCCTCCCAGAAGGGATAGTCGCCCCAGATTTTTTCGCCGCCGAGCCGTAACACAAGCCTTGAATACCCTGACGACGATAGTGGTATATAGGAACGTATCTCTCCGCGAACCCTGGTAAATGCCTCTTCATTACCGAAAAATCGAGGATAGTGGCTGCCTTCGATATCCGCAACGAAACCGCTGAGCGCTGATGTTCCACCCTGTTCTTCTCCTGCGGCGAGGCGTCCTGCCTGTTTGCGCGGAGACAGTCCGACCCTTTCACCGCTCTCTCTTGAATCGTAATGGAATCCTGCATGGAACCCCCCGGCAAAATCGTCATCTATTCCCGGAATGGATGCCCTGTTGACGTCCATCAGGGAACCGGGATCGATTTCAAGATCGACCCACTTTGCACTGACACCTGCACTCCAGTGGTATTTTCTGTCCATGGGATAGCGGAGCGAAGCCCTGAGCGTGGTCACCCGGTTCATCACCTCGAAATCGGTCTCCCTGAACCCTGACCCCCTGTAGTAATTTTCATTTCCAAGCCCGTAGAAATTGATCATGTCGAGCCCGGATGTTCCCGCCTCCAAGAGAAGACTGGCATTTCTGAACAACGTTCTGAAATCCCCCCGGTAATGGAGCTGATAGCGAAGGTCTTCTCCGGCAGCCACGCCCCCGCTTAACTGCATGTTGTAGCGAAAGGGTTCCGAGCGGAAACCGTAGTCCTCAACAGTCACACCCCAGCCGAGATATGGCCCGTAATCCGGAGAATAATCCGCTCTGAGTCCGGTAATGTTGGCGACTACCTCCTGACCCGAATCCCGTGGCCGAAGATCGTATTTTTCCTTGTCCTCCTGCGGCTCAGGTGTTACCTTATACCGATCAATAACCGTGTAACGGGTTCCTGAAAATTCCGAATGCTCTCCATCGTCATAGAAAAAGGTTGCCTTCTCGCCCGTCCAGGGGTAGCCGGAAGCCGGTTTTTCCGATCGGTCTTCAAAACGATCGGCCCCTTCTCCGCCGATTACCCTGACTTTCACCCCATCTTTGCCGACAGCCCCGTCAACAAGAACATCGTCGTCGCCACTGCGAAGATAGAGCCTTATTTCACTGGTCTCCCGGGGATTGAAAAGGCGCCTGAAAACAGGAGTCCCGCTCGGCTCTTTTGATGAGCCTGCTTTCTGAAAAACGGAAACTTCCACCTGACCGTCCTGAAGACGGTGAACCAGGGCCAATTCCGGTTTACTGCTTGCAAAAACATCTACATCTTCGGCATAAACCATATAGAGTTCAAGAGCAGCCCTTACAAGCAGATCCCTTCTCGCCAGAAGTTCTTTTTCAAGGCGTGGACCTTCCTTCGCATACATGGCCTGCGGCATTTTTCCGACAGCTTCGCGGATTACCGCATCGGTAAGTTTCTGCTGAAGGCCGACTGCGACCGCATTCCACTCCGACCGTCCCATACCCGAGAGGATCCGCCGGTCAAGCGGCCTGCCAGACCAGCTCAGGTATCGGATATCGGGATATGCATCACCGAAACCCTCTATCTGGGGAATGATCTGAGTAATGATCCATGAAAACACTCCGTCCTGGCGGGAGAAAGCGTTGTCCCGATCCCGGGGAATGGGCGCCCATGTAATCAGACCGTCTTTTTTATATCCAGCCCACCGCCACTGATCGGAATGACGGTCCCAGTCACCGATAAAAAGATCGATAAGCCTCGCACGCAGATATGACCTTGCATCGATGCGGTTACCGCTGTCCTCTTCAAGAGTGTCGAACACTTTATAAGTCCCGGAAATTTTATCGGCACCCCTGAATCCTGCCCCGGGAAGCGAACTCTCTTCCGGGCGCTCTTCGATGGTACCGACAAGACCGGCAAATTCATCGTAATGCCGACCAAGAAGCTCCTTGTCGTAAGGCAGTACGATGATTTGAGGCGTTACATGATACACCTCGGCTGCATCGAGCAGCGGAGAGGCAACAAGGGCGGAAACCGGGTTAGAGGCGCTGACCTGATCCTGAACCACATCAGAGACAATCGTATTACGCAGCTTCGAAGGCATCCCGCGGGCCGGATCCTTGTCAAGCGTCCTGAAACGGTACTCTTTACCGTCAGCACCTCTGAAGCTGAGGGTAAGGGTCTGAAAGCCACCCCCTTTTTCAAGAGGAGTCAAACCCCCGCCAAATGTCTTGAGATCAAGAACCTGTACCTCGACAGGAGTTGTCCAGAGGGAACGCCAGTGGCTTCCGAAAATCAACTGATGCAGAGCCCCGGCCTCATACTCCGCTCCCGGTACAACCGTAACGGAACGGTTGCCCGCCAACGTGTCAATGGAAACCTTCGATGGTTGTGCATGAGCACCGGAACACGGGGTTATGACTGTACAGGATAGAAAAAGGGCACAGGTAAAATCTTTGAGAGAGAGCTTCATGGCAAAATACCTTTAAATAGATGAACTTCTGAAATCGCTGTTCTCCGTTCCTGACAAAACCAGGTAATGCATGCGGGCTGAATTTCAGATCGGTAATAATTGAAAGCGGATACGGGCAACAAAATGTTCTTCAGAAAACTGAAAAATGCTGGCTACTTAGGGGTTTGGAAAATACTGATATACCTATTATAATGTTTTCATATCGCAAC
>DYNE01000055.1 GCA_020721225.1 Pelodictyon luteolum
TGTCTGCTTGCTGATTACTTTTGTTGCCGCTGTGCTTTTTTCAGCAAAACCTATGTATTTGCTTGCCGGATTAATATCTGATTGTTTGCTTTTTTGGCATTTTGGCACGTTGTTTGCCATTTAAGTATTGAAATTCCTCACGCCAGTGGGGAAGAACAGGTGTAATGGGGGACATCTGTTCACAAACAAAAAAAGCGGCTTTAGGGCCGCTTTTTTTGTTTGTGAAAGTCTAAAGATTTTTCAGGAGAGAACGGTCTGAAGGCTTTTGCAGTTTTCATCAACAAGAGCTGCGGATTTCTGAAGTGCTTCAAGTTCAGTTTCTGAAAGATTGATTTCAAGAATCTGTTCAATGCCGTTTTTACCAAGTTTAACCGGAACGCCGCAGAAAACTCCGTCGATACCGAACTGGCCGTTCAGCATAGTTGTACAGGGGAGAATGCGTTTGCGATCTTTAACGATGGCTTCAATCATTTCAACTGCTGAAGCTGCAGGCGCGTAATAGGCCGAGCCTGTTTTCAGATGATTGACGATTTCAATGCCGCCATTTCTTGTGCGTTCGACAATAGCGTCTATTTTTTCTTTCGGCAGCAGCTCGGTGATCGGAATTCCTGCTATACTGGTGTATTTGACTATCGGTACCATGGAGTCACCGTGTCCCCCGAGTACAAATGCGTTGATATCCTGCATGGAGACGTTCAGTTCTTCGGCAATGAAGCTTCTGAACCGTGCTGTATCGAGAACGCCGGCCATACCGATAACCCGTTCTTTTGCAAGTCCGCTGATGGTGTGGGCGACATAGGTCATGACATCAAGGGGATTCGATACCATGATGATGATCGGGTTTTTCGAATACCTCATGACCTGTTCAGTGACCCCTTTGATGATAGCGGTGTTTTTCATCAGAAGGTCTTCTCTGGTCATGCCGGGTTTTCTTGCCAGGCCGGCAGTAATCAGGACAATGTCGGAGTTTTCAGAGTCTTTATAATCATTTGATCCGTAAATGCAGGTATCGAAAAGTGCGACAGGCCCCGATTCATACATGTCAAGAGCTTTGCCTTGCGGAATCCCTTCGACGATATCAATCAGTACGACCTCTTTGGCCAGTTGTTTTTCCGCAATGCGAAGAGAGGCTGTGGCGCCGACATTTCCGGCTCCGATAACGGTTATTTTCATGAGGCTTTATGTTTTTAATGTGTAAATGAAGTTCCTGCAGCAGAGTTTTGTCGTTCCGCTGCTTACAGCCTGTTTCGAAGTAGCATAAAAAAAGCCGCCCTGAGGTTTTAGACGGCTTTAATAGAAGAAATATAAGCTTAATTTGGATTAAGCCAAATCAGCAGGGTAGGATGTCGACCTGTTTTTTGTTGTTACGTCCTTTACGGAATGTTACAACTCCGTCAATAAGAGAGAATATGGTGTGGTCACGTCCGATGCCGGCATTGTTTCCCGGTTTGATCACGGTGCCTCTCTGTCTGAGTATAATCGTGCCCGCAGATACGGTCGATCCTCCTGCTGCTTTGACGCCAAGATATTTGGGGTTGCTGTCCCGTCCGTTTTTTGTGGACCCACCGCCTTTTTTATGAGCCATAGTAAAAAATATTTAACGTTAGCAATTCTGATTGGTTTTTTTCAGATCGATACCACTTCAATGCAGGTCATCTGCTGACGATGCCCATTTCTTGACTGGTAGCGTTTTCTGCGTTTTTTCTTGAATACGACAACCTTGTCGTCTTTGACGTGCTCGAGTACCTTGGCCTGTATGGTTCCGGAAGAGCTTAAAGATGTATTCTCACCATCAATCGTTGCCATGGATGCTATCTCGAGGGTAGCTCCAATTTCAGCTGTTTGCCGTGGGACAAACAGTTTGTCACCCTGTTTAACCAGATATTGTTTATCGGAAATCTTGATCAGCGCCTGCATCTTGCACATATAGTTAAGTGATAAAGGGTTTGAATATAGTCAATATTCGCTCAGGATCAAATTATTTACACTATTGCCGGAGCGTTCAAAGCATAAAAAAAGTTACACCGAGCACCAGAGCAAACATGCCGAGTGAAATGGCGAAGAGTTTGTACCAGTTCCGGAATGTTTCAGGCAAGCAAGGGTAGGTGAGCGGTTGAATGGCGCGAACGATATAGCCCATGGTGAGAGCGACCTGCAGAACGATGAGTCCGGATTTTACCGCTACCCATAATGTCCACCCGTGAAAAAACGATGCGAGGAGAATCCCTGATATAATGACCCCTATAAAGGAGACGTCTGCTACTTTTGTTTCACGTTTGATGAACTCTCTGAGCAGCAGGGCATCTTCAGACGCATGCTCTGCGGTTCCGGTCAGTCTCGATTCAAGCGTTTTAAGCAGAAAGAGGGATGCCAGAACCGTTCCGAACCATGCGGCAAAACAGGTTACATGCATGAAGAGCAGGATAGATTGATATGGCATGGATAAGCTGAGTATACATTGATCGAGCATTGTTTTTTTTAAGGTATTGTTATCCTGCTGGCTTGTCAAGAGAGGAATGTGCGCATCTTGTTTATTTTATGCTTCTGCAGTAGCTTCATAAACGCCGGAAGCCGGCATACTGCAATATTTTTCAAAAGATTGAAAACACTATTCATGAGTGCCAAAGGGGTATCGGAGAAAGAGCATTCGCCCATGATGCGTCAGTATCTGGACGTAAAGGATCGGTATCCGGATTATCTGCTGCTGTTCAGAGTGGGTGATTTTTACGAGACCTTTTTTGACGATGCCAGAGAAGTTGCCGCAGCTCTCAATATTGTGCTGACGAGGCGTTCGAATGAGATACCTATGGCTGGGTTTCCTCATCATGCCAGCGAAGGTTATATAGCGAAGCTGGTGAAAAAAGGCTACAAGGTCGCGGTGTGCGATCAGGTTGAAGATCCTGCTGTCGCCAAAGGAATCGTAAGGCGGGAAATAACCGATATCATAACGCCGGGTGTTACCTACAGCGACAGCATTCTCGACGACAGGCATAACAATTATCTCTGTGCCATTGTTTTTTTGCGTGTTGGCAGGCAGACGGTATGCGGAGCGGCCTTTATCGACGTTACCACGGGCGAGTTCAGGATAGCAGCGCTGCTTCCCGAAGAGGCCTCTGTTTTTCTGCGTTCCCTGCACCCGGCGGAGCTTCTGGTTTCTGCCGCAGACCGTGAGCGTTCGGAAATGTTACGGCTTGCCCTGCCTGCAGGGACGGCTTTTACCGTTCTTGATGAGTGGCTGTTTCGGGAGGAGCAGGCAGGTGAGATCCTTGCCCGTCAGTTCCGAACCCACTCGCTCAAGGGTTTCGGTATTCATGATAATCCTGCCGGTAAGGTGGCAGCCGGCGTGATATTGCATTATCTTGAGGAGACCAGACAGAGCAGTCTGCAGTACATAACGCGCATCATTCCTCTGCAAAGTGAAGATTATATGACTCTTGACCTGCAGACAAAGCGAAATCTTGAAATTATCTCTTCAATGCAGGATGGTTCGATCAACGGCAGTCTTCTTCAGGTGATCGACCGGACCAGAAATCCCATGGGAGCTCGGCTTTTGAGACAGTGGCTGCAGCGTCCGCTTCTCCGGGCAGCCGATATAACCATGCGGCTCGATGCGGTCGATGAGCTGAAAAAGATGAAGCCTTTCAGAGAGTCCGTATGTTGCGATCTTGCCCAGATCAGCGATCTTGAGCGTGCACTTGCCCGTATAGCGACCTTACGCGCTATTCCCCGTGAAGTTCGTCAGCTTGGTTCGGCGCTTGCCGTGATTCCCCTGCTTAAGCAGTCGTTTCAGGATACGGTTTCGAAACGTCTTTGTTCGATTGCGGATGCATTGATGCCGCTTCCCGACCTTGTCGCTATGATTGAGAGTGCCGTCGATCCGGAAGCCGGAGCATCGATGAGAGATGGCGGGTATATCCGGAAGGGTTATCACCAGGAGCTCGATGATCTCCGTCAAACCGCATCAACGGCAAAAGAGCGTCTGCTTGAAATCCAGCAGGAAGAGCGTGAACGCACGGCGATCGGATCATTGAAAGTGCAGTTCAACAGGGTGTTTGGCTACTACATTGAAATCAGCAAAGCCAATCGGGATAAAGTGCCGCCATACTACGAAAAGAAACAGACGCTGGTCAATGCCGAGCGGTTCACTATACCTGCCTTGAAGGAGTATGAGGAGAAAATTCTCAATGCCGAAGAGCGGAGTCTTGTGCTCGAACAGCAGCTGTTTCAGGCTCTCTGCTGCAGGATTGCCGGTCATGCCGAAGTTATTCAGGAGAATGCCGCTCTGATCGCCGAGATCGACTGTCTTGCGGCTTATGCCGTTTGCGCCGATGAGTACGGTTATTGCAAGCCCCTGATTGCAGAGCATACCGGTCTCCGTATTCTCAACGGACGTCATCCAGTGCTGGAGAGAATTCTGCCTGCGGATGAACCCTATATCGCCAATGATGCGCTGTTTGACGATCGGCAGAAGATGCTCATGATCACCGGTCCGAATATGGCGGGAAAAAGCTCCTATCTTCGCCAGACGGGTCTGATTGTGCTGCTGGCACAGGCAGGGTGTTTCGTTCCGGCAGAACAGGCAGAGATTGGTGTCGTTGACCGGATTTTTACCCGTGTCGGGGCTTCGGATAATCTGGCGTCGGGGGAGAGCACTTTTCTTGTCGAGATGAACGAAGCGGCCGATATTCTCAATAACGCTACGGCTAAAAGCCTGCTCTTGCTTGACGAGATTGGTCGTGGCACCAGTACCTATGACGGATTGGCTATCGCCTGGTCGATGTGCGAGTATATTCATCGGCAGATCGGAGCTCGAACGCTGTTTGCGACACATTATCACGAGCTTGCCGAACTTGAGGGTCTTCTGCCCGACGTGGTAAACTACAATGCATCCGTTCTTGAGAGCGGCGACAGGGTTATTTTTCTCAGAAAAATTGTGCGTGGTGCGTCGGATAACAGTTACGGGATCGAAGTCGCCAGAATGTCCGGTATGCCTTCAGCCGTTATTACAAGGGCCAAAGCGATTCTTGCCGGAATGGAGAAGCGGGATATTGCTACGCCATCGTCATCGGGATTGTCGCTGCAGAGTATGCAGATCAGCCTGTTCGACGAGATCGACACCCGCCTGCGAACTGCAATCGAAGCGATCGACATAGACCGGATGACGCCTCTTGATGCTCTTGTCGAATTGAAAAAGCTTCAGGGACTTGTCAGAACCGGCAACATTATATGATAATGGATTCATGAGTGGTAGTGAAAAGAGTGTTTTACTTATTTTTATCCAGGCGGACAGCGGCGTTGACGGCACATCGAGGCTCGACGGCGGTTCGGCAACGCGAGGGGTGCTGGGCTCGCTGAAGGACAGTGTCCTGAGCAACGTCATTCGTCGCGCACAGTTTGCCATACCGCCGCTCTCCCTTATGATTCTGAGTTCGGTTCAGGTTGAGGGGGTGCGGCAGGAGATATGCGATCTGCGTTTCGAGCGACTTCCTCTCGAACGGCACTGGGACATGGCGGGGATCAGCGTCCAGACGGGAGCGGTGAAACCTGCTTTCGATCTTGCTCGGGTGCTTCGCTCGAAAGGCATAAAGGTGGTGCTTGGTGGTCCGTACGTGACCATTTTTCCCGACCGGTGCCGCGAACACGGCGATGTGCTGGTGATCGGAGAGGCCGACGATATATGGCGTGAGGTACAGGAGGATCTTCGACTCGGGGCTCTCAAGGCGGAGTACAGGGTGGCATCGTTTCCCGATCTCTCGCTTGACCGGGTTGTAGGCAAGAGCGCGCTCGATATAGGCAGCTATTTCACCACCAACGTGGTGCAGACCACCAGAGGATGTCCCTACAGTTGCGACTTCTGCAATGTGCATGTCATGAACGGCCACCGGCTGCGTCACCGCACCATTCCTTCCGTGCTTCGGGAGGTCGAAACTTTTCTCAGGGAGGATAAAAGGATTTTTTTCTTTCTGGACGACACCATCAATGCCGATGAAATCTATGCCGAAAAACTGTTTCGGGAACTCATTCCGTTCGGCATAAGCTGGGTCGGTCAGGCGACTACAGCTCTTGGCGAAAAGCCTCGTCTGCTCGATGCATTTGCCCGTTCGGGCTGCGGTGCTCTGCTTGTTGGTATTGAAAGCCTCGCCGACGGCAGCAACCACGCCCATCAGAAGTTTCATAATCCGGCGGTTCGCCAGGCCGCGTGCATCAGAAACATTCGTCAGGCTGGCATCTGCGTTTACGGCAGTTTCATCTACGGCCTTGACGAGGACACGCTCGATATGCCGCAGATGCTCGAAGAGTTTATCGAGGAGACCGGCATCGATGTGCCCGGTATCAACCTTTTGCGCCCTATTCCCGGAACCGGAGTTTTTGACCGGCTCGCGCTGGAAGGCCGCCTGCTCCATTCGTCGGACGATCACGACGCTTTCCGGTTTTCATGGGGTCAGGAGATGCTTTACCGGCCGCAGCGGATAGCTCTCAAGGAGTTCATCCCGAGCTACACAGGCCTTACTGGACGTATCTTTACAGTTCGGAAGGCCCTGAAGCGTGCTATGAGCGCACCAAGGCTCCGAAGCGCCGTTTTCATGTTCAACCTGCTGTATGTGCACATGTACGGAACGGCCCGTAAGGATCTTCTGCGCCAGCTTGGTGAGCTTGGGTAAATCAGGCATCGCAGGAGTCGGCGACAGGAAAAAACGTTTTTCCGTTTTTTCCTGTCAAATGGATTTCCTGGTTGTTCGTATTTTTTCGAAAGCCGATTATTTTCGGAACCGTTTTCTTTTTCCGGGCTGAATTTCAAGCTGAAAGGCAGTTCCGGTAATGCCTCCGGGAGCAATCAATAACAGAAAGGAATGATGAAAACAATCATGCTGCTCGGCAGCGGAGAACTGGGCAGGGAGTTCGTTATTGCGGCAAAACGTCTTGGGCAATACGTGATTGCTGTCGACAGCTATAACAATGCGCCGGCGCAGCAGGTTGCCGACGAGCGCGAAGTGATCGACATGCTGGACGGCAATGCTCTCGATGCTTTGGTGGCCAGGCACCGACCCGATATGATCGTGCCTGAAATCGAGGCCATCCGCACCGAACGATTCTACGACTATGAGGAGCAGGGAATACAGGTGGTGCCTTCGGCACGTGCCGCCAATTTTACGATGAATCGGAAGGCCATTCGTGATCTTGCTTCAAATGAGCTTGGCCTTCGTACTGCCAGATACCGATACGCGGCTTCTCTCGAAGAACTGCGGACTTCCGTTTCGGAGGTGGGAATTCCCTGCGTGGTGAAACCGCTGATGAGCTCGTCGGGCAAGGGGCAGTCAACCGTTAAAACAGAAGAGGATATTGAACGCGCATGGAGCTATTCGCAGAGCGGTCGGCGCGGGGATATTGCCGAAGTGATCGTGGAGGCTTTTGTGCCGTTTCATACCGAGATCACCCTGTTGACCGTAACGCAGAAAAACGGCCCGACGCTGTTCTGCCCGCCCATAGGGCACCGTCAGGAGCGGGGCGATTATCAGGAGAGCTGGCAGCCCTGCCGAATCGCGGATGCGCAGTTGCATGAGGCTCGGGAGATCGCTGAAAACGTAACTCGTGCGCTGACAGGCGCGGGTATCTGGGGTGTGGAGTTTTTCCTTGCCGATGACGGGCTCTATTTTTCGGAACTCTCGCCCCGTCCGCACGATACCGGCATGGTGACGCTGGCCGGTACGCAGAATCTCACGGAGTTCGAGCTTCATGCCCGTGCTGTGCTCGGGCTTCCGATTCCGGAAATCGAATTGCTGCGGGTGGGCGCAAGTGCGGTTGTTCTTGCCGGCAGCGAGGGGGAGAACCCCGTCTATACCGGTCTGGAGGATGCCCTCAGGGAGGCCGGTACCGACATCCGCATTTTCGGAAAACCGACATCACGCCCATACAGGCGAATGGCCGTGACTCTGGCTTACGACCGGCCGGGAAGCGATGTCGACGCAGTGAAAGAAAAAGCTGTCGCCAATGCAGGTAAAGTTAGGGTAATAAGCGAGCAGACGTCCGGGTTCCCGTCAGGCAAGGGATAGAATCTCGTCTTCGAGCAATTGCTGGTTGTGGAGTTTCGTGTAGAGTCCGTTCTGCCTCAGCAGCTCGTCATGCGTACCGTTTTCTGCGATACGGCCTTCCTGGAGCACAAAGATCCGGTCGCAGTTTTTTACTGTGGATATCCGGTGGCTGATAAGGATAATGGTGGTTTCCGGTAGCTTTTGCAGCAGCGCATCGAAAATGCGGGCTTCGGTAGCCGTATCGACTGCAGAGAGGGCATCGTCGAGCACCAGAATTTCAGGGCTCCAGGCAACAGCCCGGGCAATGCACGCCCGCTGTTTCTGCCCGCCTGAAAGGTTGATGCCTTTTTCGCCAAGCATGGTCCGGTATTGCTCTGGAAAGCTGTCAACATCGTCGTCCAGCATGGCAATGCGGCTTGCATCGATGACCGCCTGCGGATCGGAATCGCTGCTTCCGTAACTGATATTTTTTTCAATGGTATCCGAAAAGAGAAAATTGTTCTGAGGCACGAATCCGATTTTCTTTCTCAGCTGGTCGAGCGGAATTGTGCGGATATCCTGTCCGTTGAACAGGACTGTCCCGGATGCAGGTTCATAGAGACGGGGGATAAGGCTGACCAGCGTTGTTTTGCCGGAACCGGTTGCCCCTACAAATGCGATTTTTGAACCGGGTTCAACCGTGAAGGAGATGTTTTCAAGTACAGTGGTTCCGGCCTCAGAGGGATAGTGAAACGAAACGTTTCGGAATACAAGCGAACCGTTTTGCTGCTCCGTTTCAGATGCGGAGGGTTCCGGATTCTCCATACCATACATGTCAGGAGCCGTGTTGAATATTTCGTTCAAACGGGCCTGGGCGGATGCGGCTTTCTGGACGATGCTGGTTACCCAGCCTATTGAGATTATTGGCCAGCTCAGCATGGTGACATAGACGATAAACTGGGCAATGCCCCCGTTGGTCATTTCTCCTTTAATGACAGCACTTCCGCCTACCCAGATGACCGGAATGAGCGAAAATGCAGTCATTCCGGTCAGCATAGCGAAAAAAAGCGCCTGAAGTTTACCGAGCGACAGGTTTTTCCGGAAGTATTCACGGTTGAGTTTTTCGAACCGCTCAACTTCAGCATCTTCTCTTGTAAAGCTTTTTACGACTCGGATGCCTGTCAGGTTTTCCTGGACGAGATTGGTTATTCCCGCATAGCTTTCCTGAATGCTTTTCGAACGTTTTTGCATCGATCGGCCGATGGTGTATACCGAATAACTGAGCAGAGGGGCCGGCAGCAGTGCAAAAAAAGTCAGAGTCGGAGAGAGGGCAACCATGGCGACGATGGCAAAAAAAAGCCTGAAGAAGGTGTTGATCGAGTACATAATGCCCGGTCCGAGGAAGTCACGGACGGCATTCAGATCATTGGTGCCTCTTGAAATCAGTTCACCAGTGCTTGTCTGGTCATAAAAGCTGCGGGGCAGCTTCTGAAGATGATTGAAATAATCGTTTTTCAGGTCATATTCGATATGTCGGGAGGTGACGATGATTTTCTGCCTGACAAGAAAAAGAAATATCCCGCTTAGCAGAGAGAAAAGGACGTAAATTGATGCATAGCCTACCACTTCCTGAATCATGAAGGTGCGACCCATTGCATCGACCGCCTGGCCAATATATTTCGGTCCGGCAACGGCAAAGATATTGGTGAGGATAATGTAGACAAACCCTTCTCCAAGATGTCGTTTATATCGAAGAAGGTATGGTTTGAGTGCCAGCAGATTTTTCATCCGACAATTTTTTTGTTCTTGCGGTTGTAATGTATAATAAAGAAGATGCAAAACACAAAGGCATCTCTCTTAAGGCTTTCTGCGCTACGATTACGTTGTCGTGCAGTTTTCGAAATATGTCAGTTCCGGTCTTGCCGGGGGTATGTTCCTGTTTTATAGTTTATTATGACAAAGTCGGTGCTTCGTAACTTCGGCATTCAAATAGTGCTGGGGCCTGCAATTTTATCGGAGAGAGTGAGATTATGGCGTTCGATTCGAAAAAAAGCTACTATTCAATCGGTGAAGTGAGCCGGATTGCCGGTGTTCCGGCATATCTGTTGAGATACTGGGAGACTTTTTTCAATGAGCTTAATCCATCTCGTGATACTCGAGGCAACCGTCGTTATACCAACAGGGATATTGCCATGGTACTCAATATCAAGGAGTTGGTTTATGACAAGGGGTATAAGCTTGGCAAAGCCAGTGAACTGGTAAAAGGGGAGCCGCGAGAGAGCGATGCGGATCCGAAAACATCGGAAATTCTGAAGCTTCAGAAAGAGATGACTCGTGATCGAAAAAAGCATGCAGAGACCGAGGAGCGCAGGCATCTGCTGCTGCGTGAGATCAGGGATGAGATCGAGGATATTCTGCAGATGCTTGGGTGAGGATTTTGAGCGGTAATCGGTTATTCCGAAGAAGATTTTAGGAAAGGTCAGACCCGTCCGGACTTGTCCGACGAAATTCAGCATCAATAAAAAAGCCGGCATTTTGCCGGCTTTTTTATTGATGCTGTGGAATGTTTACTGTGCGTAGAGCACTTCGAACTGGCCTGTGCCGCCTTTGCAGACATGCTCGACCCAACGGGCGTATGCACCGCCGCTCCAGCGATATTCCTCGAGGTTCTGCGAACGGAACTGAGGTGCTGCATAACGGACTTTATAGCCTTTCGGAAGCACTATTTTCAACTGTGTATCGACGGTGAAGTCGTTGAACTTTCCTACCATGCCGTGATGAACCAGCGGGATGAGCGGATGGTTGAGAATTCTGCGGAGACCGCCGCCTGCGTCAACCGATACGCCTGGGAATTCGCCGTCAACCTTTACTTCAATACCCTGCGAGTCAGAACGGAACCCGGCTTCAACGGATGCGGGTCTGTTGAGCTTATCGGACGGGAAGAGTTCCATCCAGCGGGAGATGGAGTCTACAACACCGGAACCGCCATGGGAGAAACGCCACCGTGAAACCCCGACAGGACCTTTGTCGCTGCCCTGAGTTCCGATGCTGTTGACCTCGATTCTTGAAATCCTCTGACCGCCTTCATTGAGTGCAGTAAATGCCGGGCCGATAAACCAGAAGTCACGAATCCAGTCGTTGAATGCTCCTGTGCTCTGGACGGCTTTTACCGTTCCTTCCCAGGTGTCGATTACATCAGGATTGTCGAGAGGAACTTTCATGATGATGTCATGAAACTGACGGCCCTGCATGTAGATCGGATTGGGAACGTTTCTGCGAACTGCGTCGGAGCGATAGTAGTACATGTTGACAACGGAACCTTCGAAGGAGAAGGAGTGCGAGAAGTCGCCGACTGATACGGAGCCTTCTCCAACACAGATTCTTCTTTCCTTGGTTTCATTGGCAATATCAGCCTCGACAACCAACTTGTTTTTTGTACTGTCAACAATCGACTCGATCACTGCGGAGAACCGGACGAATCCCTTGGCAGGGTCAAGCGGTTTTACGTTGATCTTGACGTTACAGTCAGCAGGGAGGAGCGGGCTTGCCGGAGGTACGTTTACCTTCGCGCGGCCTTTTACCTTTCCCCATGAGCTTGCTCCGCCCTCGAGAATGATCTCATAGTCCGAGTGAGCGGTGGTGGTGTCTTTTGTGCCGAAAAGAGCCATAATGATTTCTCCTTTTTCTGGTGGCGTTGAAATTGGATATTTTCAGGAAATACACGGAGATGATTCCTGTTAAATAACAGATTGTTATAAATTTAAAGAATAAAAATCAATAAATAAAGGAAAATATCTCTCTGCGTTCTCCTCCATTGCAACGAAATAATGTATACTGACGGCAGCGAAGTCTCTTTCCGTGTTAATTGCTGGAAATCTCATGAGTGGTCATCGTCATCCATTGCATATTTCCGGAAGGTTTTCTTCCGGTTTGCCTCTGCTGAGCGGTCTTCTTCTCGGCATATCCTTTCCTTCCTATCCGTTTATCCGTCTTGAGTTTCTCGCATGGATCGCTTTTGTGCCGCTGCTGATCTCTTTACAGCAGGATGAGCCTTCAGGCAAATCGTACCGTAAGGTCTGGCTTGCCATGTTCGTGTTTTCAGCCATTACGCTCTGGTGGGTTTCACTTGCAACCTTTTTGGGAGGCATGCTCACTCTTGCTGCACAATCTTTTTTTCTGACGGTTCCATTTCTTGGTTTTATCGCTGTAAGGAGATGGAAGGGGTTTCGGTTTGCTCTTTTTTCGTTTCCTTTTTTCTGGACGGCGTGGGAGTGGGCTTACATCCAGCAGGATCTCTCTCTTGGCTGGTTGACGCTCGGAAACTCGCAGGCCAACCTTACCGGTATGATTCAGTATGCCGATATAACAGGAGTATGGGGTATCACGTTCTGGCTTCTCTGGTTCAACGTGCTTGTCCTGCTCCTCTGGAACAGCAGAAACGAGTTGTCCCTTCATTTTCGCCTTCTCCCTGTTCTGCTTCTGATGGTTGCCGCTCCGGTGCTCTATGCGAAGCTTGTTGTCGATGAGCCTGTATCGGGAGGGGAAAAGAAGGCTTCCGTCAGGGTTTCTCTTGTTCAGCCGAACATCGATCCCTTCAGAAAATGGCAGCAGTACACCAGTTACGATATCATGGAGTTGTATTACAGCCAGACGAACAGGCTTGTCCGTCATGAGCATCCTGATCTGGTCATATGGCCTGAAACCGCTATCCCGTTTTATATTCTCGACAGCAGCTATTCGGGTTATCTGCACTCACTTCGTCTTTCTTTGAAGCAGTGGAATGTCGCCCTTTTGAGCGGGTTTTCCGATATTGTCTATTACCATCCCGATTCTTTGCAGGCAAAAAGCAGCACAGTCAGACTTGATAGCACCAGCAACCGGTTTTTCGAGACCTTCAATGCATCCATGCTGCTGAGACCGGATTTTACAACGCCCACGGTCTACCATAAGATACGTCTGGTTCCATTCGCCGAGAGGGTTCCCTATGTTGAGTATTTCCCATGGCTCGATCGTTTTACTTTTTCACTTGCCGGTATCAGCAGCTGGGGAAAGGGCACGAGTTGTGAGATCATGGAGTTCAATTCTACCGGTAATGGGACGGTAAAGACAGCGAATATAATCTGTTATGAGTCGATTTTTCCGGGATTGGTTTCTGTATTCGTAAAAAACGGGGCACAGTTTCTCACACTGGTGACCAATGACGGCTGGTATGGAACCTCTTATGGTCCGTATCAGCATGTCGCGATTGCCAGGATTCGATGTATTGAAAACCGCAGGGCGATGGCCCGTTGCGCCAATACCGGAATTTCAGTGTTTATTGACAGATTCGGTGCCATTTACAAGGAGATCCCCTGGTGGGAGGTTAAGACACTTACTGCCGATGTCCCGCTTGAGAGTCGCCTTACCTTCTATACCCGTTATCCCGACATGCTGCCTCAAGCTGCATCGGTAGTTTCTTTTCTGCTTGTAATCTTTGCCGTTTTCAGACGTAAGCCTTAAGGGCACCTCTATTTATTATGGGGGAGCTTAAATTATTATAAAATATAAAA
>DYNE01000056.1 GCA_020721225.1 Pelodictyon luteolum
CGGCATCTATCATAGCGCTCAGAAAAGTTGGCTTTATTTACGAATAAGTTCTAAGACGATAAGCGCAAATGTTCAAACAGTCGGGGGTCATCCCTGTGCTTGACGACAGGCTGGTGCTGATTACCGCCCGGAAGTCCGACCGCTGGATCATACCGAAAGGATATGTCGAGAAAGGTCTTTCTCCTGCCGATTCTGCAGCAAAGGAGGCTTATGAGGAAGCCGGTCTGATAGGAAAAGTTCATCATGAGGAGGTCGGTCAGTACCGGTACAGGAAATTCGGTAAACGGTTCGCCGTTCAGGTTTTTCCGTTATTTATCGAAACGATGCTGGATGAATGGGATGAGATGCATCTGCGTCAGCGCAGGATAGTCTCGCCTGCAGAAGCTTTTGAATTGCTTTATCATGAAGAACTGAAAACCATTGTATCGGGTTTTTTCGGTATTGGCAGGTGATGCCGTGATGGTGAACTCGTTTACAAAAAAATCTATCGAGGGAGCTTGATGGTGATTGGAAAAAAATATTTCTCATTCCTGATCGCAGGGGCGATAATTATTGCCGGGGTTGTGACAGGCGGAATACTGGGAAAGGGGAATTCCGATGCGAAATCTGAAAAACCCTCCCTGAAATCGGCACCCCTGAATATTATTACCGTCAGCAACGGTGCTGTAGAATTTCCCCTCGAGATGAGTGGTTCTGTCGAAGCCCTCAGAAAAATCGAGATGTATGCCGAGGTTTCGGGAGTCTTTCGCGACGGCGTCCGACCGTTCAGGGAGGGCGGTTTTTTTCGTCGCGGAGAGCCATTGCTGGTGATCGAGGATTCCGTTTTTCGTAATAGCGTTCTTGCCGAACGAAGCAGTTTTCTCAATCTTGTCACTCTGGTGCTTCCCGATATTATTATCGATTTTCCCGAAGAGTCGGCAAAGTGGAAACGTTATGCAGAGTCGTTTCGTATCGAATCTTCGTTGCGTCCGCTTCCCGAGCCGGCAACCGACAGGGAGCGAAACTATCTGGCCGCACGCAATATTTACAATAAATTCTATGCTATCCGAAGCATGGAGGCAACGCTCGAAAAATATCGCATTGCAGCGCCTTTCGACGGCACGGTGACGCTCTCCGAAGTAAATCCGGGCGCGCTGATTCGAACGGGACAGAAAATCGGAGAGTTTGCAGCTTCAGGTAATTTTGAGCTTCGGGTTTCTGCCGCAATCCGCGATGCCGGGTTTCTCAAGGTCAGTACTCCGGTCATGCTTGTATCCGACGATTTCAGCGGAAGCGTGAGTGGCACCATTAAAAGAATCAATGCAAACATATCGCCCGCAACGCAAACCGTGTCCGTTTACATCGAGGTCGCGGATCCCCGGTTGAGAGACGGCATGTACCTGACCGCGTTGAAAACGGTTGTCGTTCCCGATGCGTTCCCTATTTCCCGTACGCTTCTCCATAACGATCATCAACTCTTCGTACTTGAGAATTCCCGATTCGTTTTGAAGTCAGTAAGGGTAATCGCCTACAACAACGACAAGGCGGTCATCACCGGTCTTCCTGACGGCACGAAGCTGCCTGCAGAAAAACTGCCGGGGATGTATGACGGAATGGATGCGCGAGCCATGCTTAAACCGTGAACCGCACCTTATAATGTGCATTCAGAACAGTAACCGTTCAGCCCGGAGTATCGAGTGAAAGGCATTATCAAATACTTTGTCAAATATCCAGTTATCGGAAATGCCGTGTATCTGGCAATCATGTTGTTCGGCATGGTTGCCTTCAGCCAGATCAGAACAACCTTTTTTCCGGATATTCCCCCCAACTTCGTTTATGTGACCGCCACCTATCCGGGGGCCTCTCCTGAAGAACTCGAAGAGGGCGTAACCCTGAAAATCGAGGACAAGCTCAAGGGGGTTACCGGTATTGACCGCGTGACCTCGGTTTCCGCTGAAAACAGCGCAACCGTTTCCGTTGAACTGAAAAAAGGCGCGGATGCCAACGAACTGCTTCAGGAGGTCACAAACGCCGTCGATCAGATCAGCTCGTTTCCCGCAGGTCTTGAAAAGCTCCAGATCTACAAGCAGGACCGGGTTGATTTTGTGGTTGCCTATGCCCTATATGGAGATGTCGATCTTGGAAAGCTCAAAGCCTATGCGCGGCGTATTGAACGGGATCTTCGCAATGAAGGTATCGCTTCAAAAGTCAGGTTGAGCGGTTTTCCGGATGAGGAGATTGAGATCAGCGTGAGTGAGCGGGCTATGGACTCCTATGGAATAACCTTTGCCGAAATAGCCTCAGCAGTGAACCGTACCAATCTCAAGATCACCGGAGGAACCATCCGTGGCGAAAGAGAGGAGCTGCTTATCAGGGCCGATAACAAAGGGTACAAGGCGCGGGAGCTGGAAAATCTTGTCGTACGGGCCGGATCGGGAGGGGCTGTTGTGCATCTTCGCGACGTTGCGACCTTACGCGACCGCTGGTCCGAAGTGCCCGACCGTACCTGGTTCAACGGTAAACCCTCGGTCACCATCGATATTGAAAAAAGCACCGATGAGGACATGTTCGTCATTGCCGGGGGGGTCAAGGAGTATATGGAGGCATTCGATGCCCGTCACCCCGATGTGCGTGCAGAAGTGCTCCGCAACGGTTCGGCAATTGTCAGGGAGCGTGCCGATATTCTCAGCTACAACGGTGTGATCGGTATGATTCTCGTTGTGCTGTTTCTCTCCTTTTCACTCAATCCGAGGCTTGCCATCTGGGTTGCCGCAGGCATTCCGTTCTCCTTTGCCGGCATGTTTATTCTCGGTTCCATTTACGGCCTGACCATCAATGTCGTTTCGCTGCTTGCCATGATCCTTGTGGTTGGCATTCTGGTCGATGACGGCATTGTGATTGCCGAAAGCATCTATCAGCGATATGAGAAAGGGGAAAAACCTCTGCAGGCGGCAATCAACGGCACGGCAGAAGTCGTCCCGTCCGTTGCCGCCGCCGTCCTGACGACGGTTGTGCTCTTTCTTCTTTTTCTTTTTCTTGACGGCGATCTCGGCAAGCGCGTCAAGGATATCGCATTTGTCGCCGTGACAACCCTCCTGATTTCGCTTATCGAGAGCGTGTTCATTCTTCCTGCGCACATCGCGCATTCGCGGGCGCTGCATGAAGCCCCCGGCCAAAAAACATGGCTGCTGAAAAAGTCGGAGGAGTTTCTTCATTTCCAGCGCGACATTCTCTATGCGCCCATTCTGAAATTCGGCATCAAAAATCCTCTTATTACGATCGCCGTACCGGTAGCCCTGATGTTTATAACCATCGGCGCCATGAAGGGCGGGTTGATAAAGACGACTTTTTTTCCGGTCATCGAACAGGATAACATTCAGGTGACCCTTGAAATGCAGACCGGCACCAGAGATGCCGTAACCGACAGCGTTCTCACTGCCATGGAGCGCAATGTCTGGCAGGTTAACCGCGACTACCTGAAAGGTCAGGAAAACGAGGAGGGACTCGTAACCGCTATCGGCCGCACGATAGGGCCCAAGGGTCATCAGGGCGGTTTGCGGATTTCACTGGTTGACAGCCGCTTAAGGAAAATCGACAGTCAGGAGATTGCCGACCGTATCCGCCGGAAAACCGGCACGGTTGCCGGAGCCCGCAAACTGCAGATCGGCGGCGGAGGAATGTGGGGAATGCCGGTTTCCATTGCACTTAAAAGCGATAACCTCGTGCAGCTCAGAGCGGCAAGGGAGAAGCTTGAAACCGCCCTCAAAGGGATGGAAGAGCTCAAGGATGTTTCGGACAACGATCCTCCAGGTCTTGAAGAGGTTTCCGTGAAGTTGAATGCAAAGGCTTATGCTCTCGGGCTGACCAATGCAGATGTCATGAACCAGATTCGAAGCGCCTATTTCGGTCTTGAGTCGCAGCGCCTGCTTCGGGGAATTGACGAGATCAAGGTCTGGGTGCGTTACCGGGAAACCGAGCGTTCATCGATTCGGGCACTCGAAGCCATGCGCATCCGGCTTTCCGATGGACGTTCCTTTCCGTTGACCGAGATTGCCTCACTGAGCATTGCAAGGGGAGTTTCGTCGATCAACCATATCGATGCCCAGCGGGTCGTTAAAATCGAAGCCGACGTTTCTGATAAAAACATTGCCGTACCCGATCTGCTTGAAACGATCAGGACGAAGATCATGTCGGGTGTTCTTGCCGATTATCCGGATGTAAGTTTCAATTTCGAGGGTCAGAGCCGTGAGAGCGGAAAAACCACCGGTTCGATGAAGATTGCTTTTCCTGTGCTCTTTTCGATCATGTACCTGATCATCGTGTTTACATTCCGCTCGTTCCTTCAGGGTTTTATCGTTCTTCTTCTCATTCCGTTCAGCCTTGTCGGTGTTGCATGGGGCCATTTCATCCAGGGCTATATTCTCAGCATGCTCTCGCTTTACGGAGTGATTGCCCTTATCGGTATCGTCGTCAACGATTCCCTGGTTTTTATCAGTACGCTGAATGCCCGTTTGAAGGAAGGCGGTTCGTTTTACGACTCACTGTACGAGGTGGGTATCAGCCGGTTTCGTCCAATAATCTTGACCTCACTTACGACGGTGGCAGGTCTTGGACCACTGATTTTCGAACAGAGCAGGCAGGCGCAGTTTCTTTCCCCGATGGCCATTTCCGTGGCGTACGGGTTGTTGTTCGGTACAACGTTAACCCTGATTATGCTTCCGGCCCTGCTTGTGCTTTTCAACAGCGCAAAGAGGAAGATCGCGTCTTTTTCGGAAAAACGGACAGTTACTGCCGAGGAGGTCGAACCGGCGCTGAGAGAGGAACTTTTTTCAGAAATGCACTGAATTATTTCGGGCAACGTTTTCTATATGCGCTTTTTATGAACCAATCTCTGAAATTTTTTTACTGCACAAGCATATTTTTGCTGCTGTTTATGCTGCCTAAGAGCGGTAATACGGCCGTCTCCGCACCGCCGCTTTCACTTGAAGATGCCATCGCGCTCGCCCTTGAAAAGAATCCCGATATACAGGTTGCAAGGAACGAAGAGCGGATAGCGAGAAATAATGTCCATGTCGGCAATGCCGGACTTCTGCCGAAAATCGATTTGGTTTCGAAGGGGTCGTATGCGGAAAATTCCGGAAGCTCGCTTCCCGCTTCCGTTGCATCGACGACCAGCACGGCACAGGTTCAGGTGTCGTATACCCTCTTTAACGGCTTCGGCAACATCTACACCTTCCGCAAGCTGAAAAGTACCGGAGAACTCGGTACGCTTCAGGCTCGCAACAACATAGAGCAGATCATTATCGATGTCAGCAAAGCCTACTACGATCTTGCCAACGCCATCGAGCAGCTTGCCGCCGACGGCGATGCCGTTGAAATTTCCGCAGAAAGGCTCAAACGGGCGAAATTGCGTTCGGAATATGGACAGGCAAACACCCAGGAGGTGCTCTCTGCAATGGTTGATGCCAACAACGACAGCGTTTCATGGCTTCAGGCGCAGCTTCAGAAAGAAAATGCGGAAAGAGCTCTCAATCTGCTTCTTGGTCGTCCTTCCGATACGCCCTGTTCTGTCGGTACTTCAGTAACCTTCAAGCCGGTAATGAGTTCTGATTCTCTAAAGGCTTCGGCTATGCAAGGCAGTGCGGAATACCTGATTGCCAGGAAGGCTGTCCAGCAGTCCCGTTTCGAGCTGTTGCAGGCCCGTTCCGGGTTTTTTCCCCAGATTGCCGTTCAGGCCGGATATGGATTGAGCCGAACTGCCGACGGGTTTGATGTCGGGCTTGGCGATACCGAGCCGGGGGTTTCGGCTTCACTTTCCCTGAATTACAATATCTTTAACGGGTTTCAGTCGGTCATTAAAAACCAGAATGCCCGGATTGCGCTGCTGAACCGCGAAATTCTTGAACAGAAAGCCGCCAGCGTACTGGAAAAAAAAGTGGCCGATACCATTCACGCCTATCGGAACAGCCGTGAAATTCTGCGTTTTCAGGAAACTGCCATCGCATCTGCTGAATTGAATTTTCGCCGGACCAGGGAGCTCTATATACTTGGTCAGGTTACCAATACGACGTTCAGGGAGGCACAGCTTAATCTGGTTCAGGCCAGAAAAAATATCGCCTCGGCAAGATTTGAAGCAAAAAAACTCGAACTGCAGCTGATGCGGCTCGCGGGGACTTTGCTGAAAAGACAATGAGCAACGAGTTCTGAGTCGGACGATTGCCCGCTTCGCATTGCCAGGTACCGTAGGGACGAAATGCCGGAAGCCCGGCATGTAACCCGGGGAGAAGCTGTCAGAGAGGCCGGACCCTTCAGACCTGTCTGACAGAAAAATTTCTGTCTGGCAATTCGGTAAATAATTTCACTCTTCGGGATTATTTTTTTTGGTAATGTTGTTCCTTGTCTTATATTATGAGCCTTCCATTAAGGAACGGGGCGTGGCGCAGTTGGTAGCGTGCCTGCTTTGGGAGCAGGAGGTCCCGAGTTCGAGTCTCGGCACCCCGACAAAGGTTAGATGTTCAGACGATTGAAACTGTGCCCGTAGCTCAATGGATAGAGCATCAGCCTTCTAAGCTGAGGGTTACTGGTTCGAGTCCAGTCGGGCGCACAAAAAAAGTCCGTATAATTTTTTAGACGGTGATTGTAGCTCAGTTGGTTAGAGCGCCAGGTTGTGGCCCTGGAGGTCGGGGGTTCGAGCCCCCTCATTCACCCATTGAAGGCCCCATCGACTAGTGGTTAGGTCATCACCCTTTCAAGGTGGTAGCACGGGTTCGAATCCCGTTGGGGTCACTCATATGTTTTCTCTGCACCGGCGCCCGCCGGTCCTTCCATCCGGGAGTAGTGCAGAAAAACAGATTATTTGTTACTGTTGTTTCAAGCTCTGTACATTATTGGTCCAGAGCTTTTTTTGTTTTCTTCAAATGCAGATTCTCCCGGTCCTATGAAAATATCTGTCAACTGGCTGAAAAAGTTTATTCCTTCATTTTCTCCCGATATTCCGGTTCTTGTTGAAAAGCTGACCTTTCTCGGTCTTGAAGTCGAGGATGTGCTCGGTCGCCGGCAGCTTGACGAGCGTATCGTAGTCGGCAGAATCGAGGAGGTTGAACGGCATCCCGATGCCGACCGTCTGACGGTCTGTCGGGTCAATACCGGTCAGGATGAGCTGCTGCAGATTGTGTGCGGTGCGCCAAATGTCGCCAGCGGAATGGTGGTGCCTGTTGCCACGGTCGGCGCAAAACTCGGGCAGCCGGACGGTGAGGCTTTTTCAATCAAGAAGTCGAAAATCCGGGGAGTTCACTCTTTCGGTATGATCTGTGCTGCCGATGAACTCGGTTTGTCGGCAGACCATACCGGCGTTATGGTTCTTGATCCTGCAAGTCCGCTGGGCGCGCCAGTCGCATCCCTGCTCGATACCGATGCGATACTCGATATCGCGGTGACTCCCAATCGTCCCGATGTGCTTTCTCATCTCGGCATAGCCAGAGAGCTCGCTTTGCCCGATGAGATCGTCATTCCTGAACGGCACAGGATTGATTTTGCTCGAACCGGTGATCTGGTCGATATCCGCGACAGTGAGGCATGTCCCTACTATTCAGCTGTGGCTATACGGGGCGTACAGGTCGGAGAGTCGCCTGAATGGCTGAGGCAGTGCCTTGAAAGCATCGGCCTGAAGCCGAAAAACAATATTGTCGATATCACCAACTACATTCTCCATTCACTGGGGCAGCCGCTGCACGCTTTCGATCTCCGGACGCTTGCCGGAGAGCGAGTGGTGGTTCGCAGCGATGTTTCGGCTTCGTTTACGGCGATCACGCAGGAAGTCTGCACTGTCGAGCCGGGAATGCCGGTTATCTGCGACAGCGAAAAACCGGCAGCCATTGCCGGGGTTATGGGTGGCCTTGATTCGGCGGTTACGGCAGGGACAACCGATATTCTTCTTGAATCCGCATACTTTACCCCCTCTTTTGTCAGAAAATCCGCGAAAAAAGCCGGAATATCATCGGATTCCTCCTACCGTTTCGAGCGCGGCGTCGATCCTCTGAATGTGAAACGGGCAGCAGAGTGCGCCGTTGCGCTCATTCTTGAACTGGCGGGCGGCGAGATCGTCGCAGCCCAGGAGTGCGGCGCGGAGCCAGCAGAGCTGCTTCGTCTGACATTAAGACCTCAGCGGGTCAATTTCATGCTTGGCTGCTCTATCGAGCCCGAAACGATGAGCTCGATACTCACCGGAATCGGTTTTTCCCATACGGCAACGACTGCAGAGGGATACATGGAGTTTCTTGTGCCTTCGTACCGGGTCGATGTGACGTCCGAGATCGATCTTGTCGAAGAGGTCGCGAGGGTTTATGGATACGACAACATTCAGCCATCAGTACAGATGGTTACAACCTATCCCGAATCCCGCAGGGTGCCGGAGTATTTTCCTGATTACCTCAGAAGCCTGCTTATCGGTCTGGATTTCAGGGAGGTGCTTACCAATCCGTTGATCAGAAGATCCGAAGCGGTACTTTTCGATCACCGCCTCATTACCGTTCTCAATCCGATCAGCGAGGGTCTTGAAGTCCTTCGTCCGTCGCTTGTGCCGGCATTTCTCAAAGTGATTGCGCATAATATGCGTTATGGCAACAAAGACCTCAAGCTGTTCGAAGTTGCCCGCGGATTTGTCGGCAAAGACCTTTCGGAGGGGAACGAGTCTCCTCTCGACGCTTTCAGTGAACGCGAGTACCTTGTCATGGCGATTACCGGATCCCGTAATCCCCGCTTATGGAATCAGCCGACGGAAAAAACGGACTTTTTTGATATGACCGGTTCCGTGGAGATGCTTCTTGAGAAGCTGAATTTACTTGACAAATCCTCGCTTATTGCCTATAATGAAAATACGGTCGGTATTGAACTTGAGCTGACCGGAGGACAGGGGAAACCCCGCAGATACCGGGTCGGGGTGGTTCAGTTGATCGATGCTGCTGTACTCGGCGCATTCGATATTGCCGGGGAGGTGTATATAGCCGAGCTCGACACAGCTCTACTTCAGGAGTGTTTCGTCTCATTGATTACCTATGAGCCACCATCAAGGTTTCCTGCTGTTCAAAGGGATTTATCGTTTATTCTTCCTTTAGAGGTACCCGTTCAGAAGCTTGTTGACATTGTCAGGGCAACTGACTCCCTGATCAGGGCCGTTACGGTCTTCGATCATTTTGATCGCAGCGATAAGGAGGGCGGAGAGCGCAGTGTAGCACTCTCGCTCGATATCGCCGATTACGAGGGCACCCTTCAGGATGGAAGGATTAACGGTATTCTTGAAAAAGCCGGCAGAAATGCCGGAAAACAACTTGGTGCGGTAATTCGACAAGTCTGATACCTATATTGTTTCATGCATGATCAGGATAGGCCGAACATCACGGCTGATGTCAGCCTCCTTGAGGGAAATGTTGAACATCTCATTAACCGGCTATCCGAATGCCGAAAAGAAAATGAGATACTGCGCACGGAGCTTGCAACACTTCAGAGCATTCTGAGGTCCTGCAAACTTCCCGGAACAGGGAACAATCCTGTTTCCGGAATGGATAGCGAGTTTACTTATGCAGAAAAGCTGCGGGTAAAACAGAAACTTGTACTGATCCTGCAGAAAATCGAAATGGAACTGAGAAGCGTTCGGAACTTGTAGGAATATCGTATGGAAAAGATCGATGTAAACGTTTATGGCGACAGTTATCCTTTACGGGTTGAACGTCGTGAGCTGACGGAAAAGGCCGCTGAAGATGTTGACCGGGTTATGCGTCTTTTTGCAGAAAAAGCGCCTTCTTTTGAACCGGTAAAACTTGCTGTGCTGTCCGCTATATCTTTTGCTGAAAAAAAAATTGAACTCGAGGAAGAACTGGCGTTACTCAGCCAGAAAATATCCCGGCTCAATGTTTTTATAGGGCAGAATTTACAGGAATAATTTACATTGAACGTAGAAGAAATATCCGCACCAGGTTGAGGGATGTTTTGTAAGTAAAAGAACTAACACCATACAAAAGGGAGCCCTACTCTTCTTTTTGATTGCAGGCCTTGATTGATATCTCCGGTTCAGCCGGGTTTCATCGGCGCTCTCGAAAGCTGCCGCGTTGGAAGCAAAAAACCTGAAGGAGGTACCCACCGTGTCACACGGGTTCTTGAATCTTACACATCCCGCCTTGGTGCGGATTTTTTTGTTTAAAAACGGTGCTATCTCCCTTCAGAGGGGCGCATGAAAAAGGAGGTAAACGGTAATGGGTATTGTCATAAACCTGTTTCTGCTTGTTTTTGCAGCTGTTATTTTTTTTGTCATCGGGTTTTTCGTAGGCAGGTATTTTCTTGAACGCATTGGAACCACCAAGGTTCTTGAAGCCGAGGAGCGGGCTGTACAGATAGTTCAGGAGGCACAGAAAGAGGCCAATGAGTATAAAGAGCTCAAGGTCAGCGAAGTGAATCAGGAGTGGAAGAAAAAGAGACGGGAGTTCGATCAGGAAGTTGTTATCAAGAACAACAAATTCAGTCAGCTTCAGAAGCAGATTCAGCAGAAGGAAGGCCAGCTGAAAAAGCAGGCTCAGGATCTTCGGGATTCCGAGCGGAAAATGCAGGATCAGCGCAAGGAGGCTGAACAGATCATGGAAACGGTAAAACTTCGTTCAGTCGAGCTTGAGCGGATAACCTCCGAGCAGAATCAGCGACTTGAGAGTATTGCCAATCTGCAGGCAGACGAGGCTCGTCAGATGCTGATTGACAATATGGTTTCAAAAGCAAGGGAGGAGGCCACCGAAACCATACACCGCATTCATGAAGACGCAGAGCAGCAGGCCGAACGTCTTGCAGAGAAAACGCTGCTGACAGCCATCCAGAGAATCTCGTTCGAACAGGCAACCGAAAACGCGCTCTCTGTCGTTCACATACAGAGTGACGAGCTCAAAGGAAGAATTATCGGACGGGAAGGCCGCAACATCAAGGCATTCGAAAATGCTACCGGTGTTGACATTATTGTCGATGATACTCCGGAAGTCGTCATTCTCTCCTGCTTCGATCCGTTTCGCCGCGAGCTTGCAAAGCTTACCCTGCAGAAGTTGCTCGTGGATGGCATTATCCATCCCGTCGCCATTGAAAAGGCCTATGAGGACGCGAAGAAGGAGATCGACGATGTGATTATGAGCGCGGGAGAAGAGGCTCTTGCCGCCTTGCAGATTCCCGATATGCCATCCGAACTGGTTCGCCTGATCGGCAACATGAAATTCCATACCGTTTACGGTCAGAATCTTCTGCAGCACAGCAGGGAGGTTGCCATGCTTTCGGGTCTCATGGCTGCCGAGCTCAAGCTCGATGCCCGCATTGCCAAACGGGCCGGTCTTCTGCACGATATCGGTCTTGTCCTGCCAGAGAGCAATGAGCCTCATGCCATAACCGGAAGCGCATTCCTGAAAAAGTTCAACGAATCTCCGATTGTCATCAACGCCGTAGCGGCTCACCATGGAGATGTTGAAAAAGAGTCGCCGCTTGCAGACCTCATCGATGCGGCAAACGTCATCTCACTCTCTCGTCCGGGTGCCAGAGGCGCAATTACCGCCGACGGCAACGTCAAGCGTCTTGAGAGTCTCGAAGAGATTGCAAAGGGATTTCCCGGCGTACTTAAAACCTATGCCCTTCAGGCAGGAAGAGAGATCAGGGTTATTGTCGAGGGGGACAATGTCAGTGATTCGCAGGCAGACGTGCTTGCTCACGACATTGCAAACAAGATCGAATCGGAAGCCCAGTATCCCGGTCAGATCCGGGTGACCATTGTGCGGGAGCGGCGGTCGATAGCATACGCGAAGTAACGCGAGTGCTCAATGCTGGATCGCTCACGACAATCAGGAGCGGTTCACGATTCGGATGGGGAACATCGAGCAATGAAAAAAGGCTGCAGGGAATTCTCCCGGCAGCCTTTTTCAGTTTTTCGCCCGGGATGAGTTTTACAGCGTTCCTTTCGTCGATGGCAGCTCCTTGCCGGTTATGGCTACGGCCATTTTCATGGCATAAGCGAACGCCTTGAACATGGCCTCGATCATATGATGGGTGTTTTTTCCTTCCATAATGGCCAGGTGTATATTCGCCTGCATGGTTCTCGATAGAGAGAGAAAGAAATGTTCAACCATTTCCGTCGAAAATCCAAGAATTGCAGGACGTTTGAACTCCGCCGAGAAGACACAGTAACTTCTTCCGCCAAGATCGACCGCGCATCTGGCCAGCGTTTCATCCATGGGGATCATTGCCCAGCCATACCGCTGGATTCCGGTTTTGCTGCCCAGTGCCTGCAGGAAAGCGGAGCCAAGCACCAGCGCAATATCCTCAACCGAGTGGTGGTCATCGACATCCGTATCTCCTTTGCAGTCGAGGGTGATATCGATACCTGAATGTCTGCTGAAGTTCGTAAGCATATGATCGAGAAAGACGACTCCGGAACTGATGTTTCCCGTTCCGGAGCCGTCGAGGTCGATGGTTGCCGTGATATCGGTCTCTTTTGTCGTTCTGGTAACGGTAGCCCTTCTTGCGGAGATATTGAGCTTTTCAGGCATGAGCGGTCAATGGATAAATTTGTTGATGAGAAAAAGCGCTAACGAGAGAAGAAGAGAGAGAACAATCGAACTGCCCAACGGAAAAAAGAACTGCAGGTTCTCCCTTCTGAACGAGAAGTCGAGCGGAAGATTGCCGAACCAGTTCAGCCAGCCCGGAGTGCCGGTTTTCTGAACGGTCAGCAGCAGCAGGCCGACAAGCAGCGCGCAGAGCCCGATAGCGATAAGGAATTTCCCGATCCCGGTAAACACGTCTTGGAAAATATTGAAAAGTTACTAAATTTAAGGCCTTTATTACAGGAAGATACGATATTTGGAAAATTAACACAGCGGCAGGAAATGCATGTTTTTCTCGTAATTGTTGGTATTCTTGCTTCAATAATGCTGATAGGTTCTGTTTTACTGCAAAGCCCTAAAAGCGGAAGCGGTCTGACCGGCGGTATTGCAAGTTTGGGTACGGTTCAGACGCTTGGAGTCAGAAGAACCGGCGATTTTCTCAGTAAGGTAACGGCGATACTCGCAGCCGTTGTCATGGTTTTTTGTTTTTTAGCCCAGTTTACCCTCCCTGCCAGGGAAGCGAAACTCAAACAGTCCAACAGCGTTTTGCAGCAGAGTGTACCTGTAGCGCCGTCCAAAGCATTGCCCTCTTCACCCGTTTTACCGGCAACTCCGGCTCTTCCGGCAGCGCCAGCCAAATAACGGGCCTACATATGCACCCGTGGCTCAATGGTAGAGCAACTGACTCTTAATCAGTGGGTTGGAGGTTCGAGTCCTCCCGGGTGCACCAGCAACATAACCCGCAGATCCGAAAGGAGCTGCGGGTTTTCTGTTTTCAGGGAGGGGAGTCTATTGCCCTTAATTCCTGGTTTTTTTGTCAGAAGAGTCAGAACAGTCGGTCTTTTCTGAATTAATTCAATAGTGGGAACCTCTATAAATTCTGATTTCCGAAAACGAGTCGACGAGAATATCTGGGC
>DYNE01000143.1 GCA_020721225.1 Pelodictyon luteolum
CAAGCCTTAAAGCCAAAGCCGGAGAAAACCTGATTATGGTGCAGTATCTTCTGGGGCATGAAAATCTGAACACCACCCGGCGCTATCTTCATTTTGATTGGGAAGACTTACAGAAGATGGTGGAGCGCAGCCAGAGTCATGAACCTCAGCAGCAATAAGCCAAATCAGGTTATTTTGGGTGTAATTCACCGCTGTCGGTCGCCCCGAAATAAATTTCAGGGCTAGAAGCTCAAGCCTGCTTAAGCAGGCTTAGGCTTCTAGCCGGGCGATTTATCGCTCGGCGTTGTAACCGACAATCATGAATCACACACGGTTGTTTTTCTTACCTTTATCTTCCGCTCATCTAAATAAGACTTGATGCCTGAAATCGTATAAGTGCCGTAATGCACCATTGAGGCAATCAGAGCCGCGTCTGCTTTGCCTTTGGTGAGAACATCTGCCAGATGCTCAGGCTTGCCCGCGCCGCCGGATGCAATGACCGGAATGCTCACATTCTGAGAAATCAGGGCGGTCAGGGTGAGTTCATAGCCTTCCCGAGTGCCGTCTGCATCAATGGAATTAAGACAAATCTCGCCCGCGCCGAGTTCCTGCGCCCGGATTGCCCATTCAAGCGCGTCAATGCCCATGTAAGTTCTGCCGCCGTTAATCACAATTTCATAGCCTGAAGGGATTTTTTCACTTTTTCCGACATGCTTGACATCCATGCCCAGCACAATGCACTGATTTCCGAAAGCTTTTGCGCCTTGTGAGATAATTTCGGGATTTTTCACCGCAGCAGAATTGACGCTCACTTTTTCAGCACCGGCAAGCAGCACTTCGCGCATGTCTTCGACCGTGCGAATGCCGCCGCCTACTGAAAACGGAATAAAAATGGTTTCCGCCACCCGGCGCACCACGTCAATCATAATGCCGCGCTTTTCATGGGATGCGGTAATATCGTAAAAGACAATTTCATCAGCACCGGCTTCATAATATATCCGCGCCATGTCCACCGGATCGCCGATGTCCACATTGC
>DYNE01000019.1 GCA_020721225.1 Pelodictyon luteolum
AGATATTCTCGTCGACTCGTTTTCGGAAATCAGAATTTATAGAGGTTCCCTTATGAAAACTGGTCGAAGTAAGGTACGGGATGCAATCGACAGGTTTTGCTGCAGCTTCAGCGGAGCCCGTACGCATTGATTTTTCTGTAGAGCGTCCGTTCGGTGATGCCGAGGGCTTTTGCTGTATTTCTTTTATTGCCGTTGTGGGCAAGAAGAGCCTCGGTGATTGTTTTTTTCTCGGTTTCTTCCAGTGAGAGCGTTGCATCAGGGATTGCGGGTAAAGACGACGGGTACTTATCCTGCCGATAGCGGTCGGGAGAATCGTTTTTTGTCTGCGCGGTCGGCCCTGGCAGAAGCAGCGGCGGCTGTTGCGGACGGTTCTGCAGCAGCATCTGAAGAAGGTGTCGGATTTCGCTCATTTCCTGACGGAGCTGAATGATGCTGCTGTAGAGAAGATTGAGTTCCTGTTTTTCCGATTGAGATGGGTCGTGTATGAGGCTTTTATGGCGGCTGCGCTGAATGAGATGTTTTTGAAGAATCTCTGGCGAGATTTTATTGCCTTTTTCAAGCACAAGGAGTGAGTCGATAAGATTTCTCAGTTCCCGTACATTTCCCGGCCAGGGGTAGCGGAGAAGCATTTCGACGGCATCCGCGGTGAATCCTTCAAAAATAATACCGTGTCGGCGTTCGGAGGCCCGGACAAAATGTTCAATAAGCAGCAGTATATCGCGACCTCTTTCTCTCAGGGGAGGCAGGTACAGTTCGACGCTTCTCAGGCGGTAGTAGAGATCTTCACGGAACTTGTTTTCAGCGACCTCCTGATAGAGGTTGCGGTTGGTTGCCGCTATGACCCGCGCATCTGATCGTATGGTTTCTGAAGAACCCACTCTCTGGAATTCACCGGTTTCAAGTACGCGAAGGAATTTGACCTGTGTTTCAGGGGGCATTTCTCCGATTTCGTCGAGAAAAATGGTGCCGCGGTCGGCACTTTCAAAATAGCCTTTTCGAGCCTGTATGGCTCCGGTAAAGGAGCCTTTTTCATGGCCGAACAGCTCGGATTCGAGCAGTCCGGAGGGGATCGCTCCGCAGTTGACAGGAATAAAGGTGTGTGCAGCTCGTTTACTGTTCGCATGAATGAATCGCGCAAGCACATCCTTGCCGGAACCGGTTTCACCGGTAATAAGTACTGTGATGTCAGTTTCGGCGACCTGCAGGGCACGTTCCTTGAGTTCGGTGATCAGGGTTGATTGGCCGATCAGGGTGCTTTGTTGTTTCATGCTCATAGGTAGCTTCTCTTCCGATTGCTTTTTATTGCAAGGGAACAGCAACTGCTGTGACCGGCAGGTTTCGGGCTGCGGTTTCAGCTTCGCTGCGAGAGCGGTAGGTTTTCTGCTGCTGTACCTTGTGCATTCCTTCCTTGTCGATAATCGATATCTGGCCGTATACGGAAACTCTGTCGGCCAGTCTCTCCGCGTTTTCCCTGTTACCGAAACTGCCAAACTGCAGAACGAAGAGGCCTGCATCTGAAGCCGGCGATGTGAGGGTCGTTTTTTCCTGCTGGGTGTTGGTCGGTATTGTTACAGGGGGCTTTGCTTTTACGGCCGGGTTACTAATGGCAGGCTGAATTTGTTGTGTGACAGTTTGCTCCGATTTTATAACGGGCACGGCCTCAGGGAAGGCGAGAGGCTGATTCAGTGCGTACTGGTATGCGGAGAGTCTTGATCTGCTGAGTTCATCGAGAGACGGATCCGGGTACTCGGCAAGCTGTTTCCGGTAGAGGTAGGCGGCCTGAGGACCATCCTCCGAAAATAAGGCATCGACAACAAGTTTTTCGGACGGGATCGTGATGTTCTTTCGGATATTTTCTAATAAATAAACCTTATCTTCACTCACATGCTGCAGAATTTGAGGAGCATAGGAGGTTTGGGCGGCTCTGAGATCTCCCTGTATCGTGCATATGTACAGGAGCAGCAGGATGACCGGTAGTATAAAGACTTTGTGAAAAGAGAGCATCGTTTTCACTTCTGGTATGGTTGATGATCGGATACCGTTTTTCTCAATATGACGGTTTTATAAACCCAATATGACAAATATTTTATTTTTCCTCTTAAAATCAAATCTCCAGTATGCTTCCTGTTTCTGTTAAATCTTTTGCAAAGATCAATCTCGGTCTTCTGATCACGTCAAAAAGGTCTGATGGATATCATACACTTGAAACGGTATTCGCTCCGATCGACTGGTATGATACCCTTGAGTTTTCGTCTTCCGATACGCTTTCGATGTGCTGTACGGACTCCGCTCTGCCTGTCGATGAGAACAATCTCTGTATGCGTGCGGCAAAAGCTTTACAGGAATCGGCAGGTTGTTCCTCTGGCGTTTCCATAACGCTGGACAAGCGGATTCCTTTCGGGGCAGGTCTTGGCGGTGGCAGCAGTGACGCTGCCACCGTGCTCGGAATGCTCAATGAATTCTGGAATGTTCGGGCCTCTCTTGCTGATCTGCATGCCCTTGCTGTTCGGCTTGGTGCGGATGTTCCATATTTTCTCGAGATGACAGGGCTTGCGTTTGCCAAAGGGATCGGGGATGAGCTTGAAGATCTTTCTCTGAAACTCCCGTTTCATATCGTAACGGTTTTTCCTGAAGAGCATATATCAACAGTCTGGGCCTATAAGCATTTCTATCCCCGGTTCGAACGTACCCCGCCCGATCTGAAACAGCTTGTCAGGGCATTTTGTCTTGAGGGAGAACGCTCATGTCTCGGCGCTTTTGAAAATGATTTCGAACCAGCAGTGTTTGATCATTATCCCCGGGTAAAAAAGGTCAAGCAGGAGCTTCTCGATTCAGGCAGTTTTTTCGCTTCACTTTCAGGCAGCGGCTCCGCAGTGTTCGGCTTTTTCGACAATCGTGAAGATGCGGACGGCGCACTCATGAAGATGCAGCAGCAGCGCTTCCGCACCAGCATGACCGCGCCAAATTTTTCCATGGAGCGGTGACAACTCAGACAGGTCTGTTTTTCCATGTGATTCGCTCCAGTTCGGATGAGAAGAGCCGAAGGTCTTCGTCAAGAAAGTGCGATGAGTGAAGTCGGGTGCGTTTGACCTCGGTAAAATCAATTGGCACATCGAGGAACTCTTCCCTGAAAAGCGGAGCTGCAGCAATAAGTCTGCCATCAGGCCCCGTGAGCGAAGAGTTTCCCCAGTAGGTAAAGCTGTCTTCATTGCCGGTACGGTTCACACACGCGACATAGGTGCTGAACAGAAAGGCGTAGGTTCCGGCAATAGTCTGCCATTGTGATACTATTGCCGGAACACCGGTGCCGGGGGAGATGCGAAGCGGGCTTGACATTAAGACAAAGAGCAGTTTCGCTCCCTGATGAGCCAGCAGGTAGGGAACGGATACATGCCAGAAATCTTCGCAGATCGCCACGCCGATTCTTCCCAGACGTTTCGAGTCAATGGCCCGGATATGCTGACCTGCAGAAAAGTATCGGAGTTCTTCGAACATGCCGTAAGTCGGCAGATAGATTTTTCGGTGAATGCTTTCTGCCCGGCCATCCTCGAACATGAATGCAGAGTTGTAAACGCCGTAATCATCGCTCAGTTCAATGCCTCCGCAGATGATGCAGATTTTTCTGCTCAGCATCCGAAGCTCATCAAGGCGTGAATCCTCGATATGCATGGCAATATCCTGTGCGGCATCCTGTACGTTGTATCCGGTCAGAGAGAGTTCCGGAAACGCAATGGCGTCTGCACCTGCTTTTATGGCATTTTCGACGGCACTGCAGTGACGGGAAAGGTTTTCGTCGAAGTTAGCCAGCACGCTGTCGGTCTGAGCGATTCTTATCGTGACGTTATGCATTGTTTCAGGCTTTCATTGGTAAGGATAGAACAGATAAAAGGTCAGAGAAAAAAGGGCAAGAATCCACATGCCGGGATGCACCTCCCTGATTCTGCCGGTAAATGTTTTTATGACTGTATAGGTAATAAATCCGGCTGTAATTCCCACACCGATATTGTATGTAAAGATGATGAGCGTAATGGTGAGAAATGCCGGCAGCAGTTCGCTGTAATCATTGAAATCAAGTTTTGTGATCGATTGCAACATGAACATGCCTACAATCACCAGTGCCGGCCCGTATGCAAACGGAGGCACGATAGTCAGTATCGGGGAGAAAAAAAGCGCAAGAAAAAACAGCATGGCTACCACCAATGCCGTGAAACCGGTTTTGCCTCCCTGTTCTATACCTGCTGCCGACTCTATATAGACTCCGGCGGTTGTGGTTCCCAGAAGGGAGGCGGCAACCGTCGATAGAGCGTCAACCAGCATGGGTTTTTCGATTTCAGGAAGGTTGTCGTCGGCATCGAGCAGATCTGCACGTGAAGAGAGCCCGAAGAGCGTTCCCATGGTATCGACAAAGTCCATGACCAATGTGCTGACAATGACGCCCGTGAATCCCCAGGTAAGCGCTCCCTGCATATCGATGTTCATGAAAATCGGAGCTATCGACGGGGGCATGCTGAAAACGCTCACAGGCAGCGGTACAAGTCCGAACATGATGCACGCGGCGGTGGTGGAGGCCATTCCGGCAAGTATGGCGCCCGGAACCCGTTGTACAAGGAGCATGGCCGTGAAAAGCAGACCTCCGAGACTGATGAGTATTTCCGGTTTTGCCAGATTGGCAAGTTTTACCGGTGCTCCGGGAACGCCAAGTGCAACGATTCCCATGTCGTTAAGGCCCAGAAAGGCCAGAAAAAGGCCGATACCTGCAGAAAAGCTGTGTTTAAGTGATCGCGGAATCGATTTTGCCAGCCACTGACGGAGTCCGCCGAGCGTGATAAGGGTAAAGAGCACTCCGCTGATGAAGATGGCAGCCATGGCCGTTTGCCATGAGTATCCCATGGTCTGAACTACCGTATAGGCGATAAAAGCGTTTTCTCCCATGTAGGGTGCAACGGCAAATGGTCGTTTTGCATAGACGGCCATCAGAATGGTTCCGAAAATCGCGGTAAGTATGGTTGCTGTCATCGAAGCCCCTTTCGGGATTCCGGCTGCCGCAAGAATTGCAGGATTGACGATGATGATATAGGAAAGCGTAAAGAACGTTGTTACGCCTGCCAGCGTTTCCTGCCGGTAACTGGTTCGGTGGGCCTGAAAGTTGAAAAAAGATTGCATTGTTTTGCGGGATTGAGGTAACAATCTGTTAAAAAACAAGATACGAATAACAGAAAACAACAGTGCCCAGGATCGGGTTGTTTTTTTGTTTCGAAAAAACTTTTATATTGGATAAAATTAGTCCTGTTATTTTTCTTTGCTCTGATGCAGTGCGGATAATGGGAAATTAATTTAGGTTTGATGGTAACTTTAGAAAAAAAGGAGAACGATATGGGTGTATTGGTAGGGCGTAAGGCGCCGGAGTTCAATGTTGAGGCTGTAACCGGAGGGTCTCAGTTCGTCGATTCCTGTAAATTGACGGATTACCGCGGCAAGTATGTTGTGCTGTTTTTTTATCCTCTTGATTTTACCTTCGTTTGCCCGACAGAGCTGCATGCATTTCAGGAGAAGCTCAACGAGTTTATAAAACGAAATGTGGAGGTGATCGGCTGTTCCGTCGATTCCAAGTTTTCACATCACGCATGGCTGCGTACACCGAAAAATCTTGGAGGTATCGAAGGGGTAACATATACCCTGCTTTCGGATATAAATAAAACGGTTTCGAGGGATTACGATGTGTTGGCCGAAGGTGCCGGTGTATCGCTCAGAGGACTGTTTCTGATCGATAAGGAGGGAGTGGTACGCCATCAGGTGGTAAACGATCTCGGGCTTGGCAGAAATGTGGATGAGGTTCTCAGAATGGTTGACGCCCTGCAGTTTACCGAGGAGTTCGGCGAAGTCTGCCCGGCTAACTGGAATAAAGGCGATAAAACCATGAAACCCGACGATGCCGGGTTGAAAGCTTTTTTCAGCGAATAATAACCGTTCCAAAAGGTGAAGCTTCCTGTATGTTTCATACAGGAAGCTTCACCTTTTATTCTCTGAACTTTCAGGCGGGTTTTCTCAGTAGGCTTTTGCGAAAACAACCTTGCGCGCTGCGGGCCGTCCCGTGTAGATGCAGACTCCAGGTTCCATCATTGTATATCTGTCAATGTACTCCTGTTCTTCCGGGAGCACTCTTATTGTTGCTTTGGTTTCTTCCTTGATTTTGGCTTCGGTTTCATCCGTGCCGTCCCAGTGTGCTATGACAAAACCGTTTTCAACGGCGGTTTTGAACTCTTTGTAGCTGTTGACTTCAACTGTTTTTTCATTGCGGAACGAGAGAGCCCGGTCGTAAAGGTTCTGCTGAATGCTGTTCAGAATTTCGCTTACCTGCATGGAAAAGGTGTCATCCAGGGGAAGTTCTGTTTTTTCGAGGGTGTCGCGACGTGCGACCACGCATTTTTTGCCTGCTATATCTCTCGGTCCGAGTTCGATTCTCAGCGGAATGCCCTGAAGTTCATACTCGGCAAACTTCCATCCCGGCGAGTTCTGTTCACTGCTGTCGACAAATGCGGGAATTCCGTGTTTTTTCAGTGTACAGACAATGGCGTCAGCCTGTTCAAGCACGGCTGTTTTGTCTCCGCGGAGAATGGGAATGACTACTACCTGACGCGAAGCGAGTTTAGGAGGCAGAACCAGTCCCCGGTCATCGGAATGAGCCATGATCAGAGCACCGATCAGCCTGGTCGATACGCCCCAGCTGGTTGCCCAGACATAGTCGAGTTCTCCTGCACTGGTCTGGAACTGGCAGTCGAACGCTTTTGCGAAATTCTGTCCGAGGTGGTGGGATGTTCCTGCCTGAAGCGCTTTCCCATCCTGCATCATCGCCTCGATGCAGAATGTTTCGTCCGCACCGGCAAACTTCTCGCTGTCGGTTTTTCTTCCCATGATAACCGGCAGAGCCATATACTCCTCGGCAAATTTCTTGTAGATGGTGATCATACGCAGTACCTCTTCCGATGCCTCTTCTTTCGTGGCGTGTGCGGTATGCCCTTCCTGCCAGAGAAACTCGGTTGTTCGCAGAAACAGACGGGTTCTCATCTCCCAGCGCACGACGTTGGCCCATTGATTGATCAGGATCGGAAGGTCGCGGTAGGACTGGATCCATTTTTTATAGGAGGCCCAGATAATGGTTTCAGAGGTTGGGCGTACATAGAGTTTTTCAGCCAGCTCTTCGCCTCCTCCATGGGTTACGACAGCGCATTCGGGGGCAAAACCCTCGATATGCTCGGCCTCCCTGGCTATGTAGCTTTCGGGAATAAAGAGCGGAAAGTAGGCATTGACATGGCCCGTATCCTTGAACATGGCGTCAAGCGCCGCCTGCATTTTTTCCCAGATCGCATAGCCGTTTGGCCGGATGACCATACAGCCGCGAACATCGGAATAATCGGCAAGCTTTGCAGAACGGACAAGGTCGATATACCATTGGGAGTAGTCCTGACTTCGTGAAGTGATTTTATCTGCCACGGTACTTTTTCCTGGTTATTTATTAGAGATAAAGGGTAAAAATAAAAAAACCTACTCTTCAAATTTTTTCATTTTTTCCATAAGATTTCGCAAGTGCTCTTTCTGTTTGCCGGTAGCCTGTTTCTGTTTTGCTTCGATTTTTTTATACCCTTTAGGGATAGTGAAGAGTGATGAGGCAACTGCTTTTGGCTTAATCGATGCAAGCTCCATGGTCGTCAGTCCGTTGTCGTTCTGCTGCAGGATTTTTACGGGAAATCCTTCAATGCCGGCACTCTGCAGCGTACGGGAAAGAGCGGTGTTGGAAAGCCTCGGATTCTGCGACTGAAGAATTCTGAAAGTCGAGAAATCTCCAAGATCAGAAGTGACCCACAGTTCGAGTTTTTCAGTGGTGCTTGTCAGGCTTATATGTTCGCATTGATAGCCCTTGATGACGGTTTTGCCAAGTCGTTTGAGCTTGTAGTTGCTGTCGAAATCGAGCAGGGTTGCATTTTCGGCTGCGGTTCTGAGGTTAACGAAACTGTAGCTTTTCGTTTCATGATTGATTACCAGGGCTTCGTCGGGTCTCCCTGCTTTTGTGATAACGGTGGTTTTCAGCGGATCGGGGATTTTCGTCATGTTCATGACCATGTCCATTCGCTGGGCATCGTTCCCGAAGTAATAGGTGACATCTGCAGTTCCTCCGGGCATTTTCAGCATCATGTCCATGAGCCCGGTGAATTTACCGGAAGCTGTTGCGGTGCCTGAAAGGAGGTTTCCGCAAAGCAGGGTTATGAGTATCAGGACTTTTTTCATCGTAACATCAGCTAATGATTATTTAATTGTATCTTCTTTCAGCATGACCGGACACATGGTATCGACCTTAAAGCTAATGAATTATTTTCAAAGCTTTTCGCCGGCATCTGTTTTTCCGCTTATTTTGTTATTGTTTCCAATCGGCAGAGTTTCTGAATGGTTTCATTATATATGTAGTGCATGGTAAAGGAGAGCGCACGGGAGTGGTGTGTTGTCGATCTGTTGAAAACGACAACCGATTTTTTTGCCGCTAAAGAGGTCGATGAACCCCGAATGAGCGCTGAATTGCTTTTAGCCCATCTTTTCGGAGAAGACCGACTCTGGCTCTACCTGAACCATAACCGGCCTCTATCCGGAAGTGAGCTGGCCGCTTTCAGGGTTCTCTGCAGAGATCGTCTTGATGGACGTCCGGTTCAATATATTACCGGGGAGCAGTTTTTTTACGGTAAACCGTTTGCCGTTGATGAACGGGTGTTGATTCCCCGGCCTGAGACGGAGTTGCTTGTTGAGCATGCGGCAGAGTTTCTTGCCGCCCGCAAGCGGTCGAGCCCTGAATGCCGGTTGCTTGATATCGGTACCGGGAGCGGTTGTATAGCTGTTACGCTCGCCGGACTTTTTCCGCATTCGGAAGTGACGGCTTTTGACCGTTCCGGAGACGCGATCGATGTTGCGCGAGGCAATGCCCTGAAACATGGGGTGTTTGACAGAATTCTTTTTTTTCAGGCTGACATGTATGCTCCTGATCTGGTTTCGCATTTTTCTTCGCCTTTTGATGTAATTGTTTCCAATCCGCCCTATATTCCGGAATGTGAATGGGATGGACTTCAGAAGGAGATCAGAGGTTTTGAGCCGAAGGATGCACTGATAACACCGGAAGGGAGCGATGCTTATCTTCCCATCTGCCGGACAGCCGCATCGATACTGAAGCCCGGCGGAGCGCTTTGTCTTGAAATTCACGCAGAGGGCGCTGAGATGGTGAGGTCAATCATGGCCTCCGAACATTTCGGTTCTATCTCTGTACTGAAGGACTATTCGGGCTTTGACCGGATTGTCAGCGGTATCCTTGACTGAAATTTATTATCGGCTCTCTTTGTTACATCACGGCGTTTAAAGCCGGAGAGTGCTTAAGCTTCGATGAGCCAGGGAGAGATATGGTAAAAAAGATTTTCTTTTTATAATGGATTCGTCTGAACTTACCTTGAGGGAGCGGCAGGTACTGGGTATCGTTATCCAGTCCTATGTGGTCTCAGCCGCTCCTGTCGGGTCGAGATATATTGCAAGGAACTATAACCTTGGCCTTTCGGATGCCACCATTCGCAATGTGATGGCGGATCTTGAACGTGAGGGATTTATAAGTCAGCCGCATACTTCAGCCGGAAGGGTGCCGACAGACAAGGGATACCGTTACTATGTTGACCTCATCATGCATGTTCAGCGGATCAATGATGAGGAAAAACGTCGCATCGATGCTGATTTCGGACAGCTGAACTGCGAGCGAAAGGGGACTTCGACCGAAGTCCTGTTTTCGGCAGCCAGGGTGCTCGGCACGATTTCCCGCCAGCTCAGTGTCGTTCTTTCGCCCGCATTTTCAAATGCGGTTTTCGAGAAGCTTGATATGGTGCTGCTCAGTTCTTCGAGAATGATGGTTATTCTGTCGATCCGTTCGCTTTTTTTGAGGACGATCGTCATGGAACTTGATATCGAGGTTTCAAGGCAGATGGTCGATGACGTCGTTGCTGTTCTTAATGAACGGCTTTCAGGATTGACGCTTGCCGAGATCAGGAGAACGCTTGTTGTTCGTTTGAGTGACTGCACCTGCGATAGCGCGCTTCTGGATCGGATAGTACGTTCTTCCGGTGAACTTTTTGATGAGACTCCGATGATCGAGAGGCTGTATATTTCCGGAGCTGAGTATATTATCGACCAGCCGGAATTCAAGCAACCGGAAAAAGTTCGTGACCTGATTTCCATGATCGAGGATAAAACCAGTGTCGCGAAGCTCGTAGAGAATGCCACTGTTGCCGTTGAAACGGTAAAGCCGCAGGGTATGGATGTTTCGATCACTATCGGGAAAGAGAACATTGAGAGAAAAGCCGGAGAATTGACCATTTTATCAACGCCCTACTATGTCGGTGATATGGTCGGCAAACTTGGGATTCTCGGCCCGACAAGAATGGATTATGAGCATGCAGTTCGCGTTCTGAACTATATGGCGGACTGCCTGTCAACAACATTATCAGAAGTCCCGTAACTTAACAGTGTTTCATGTTTATGAGAAAAAAAGTGTCTGCCGATATTGATGTTCATGCAGAGAACATGACGGATGCGGTCGTTGCCGGTCCAGGATCGAGTCCTCTTCCTGAAGATGCTTCTGCATCTGAAGCTGGTCGTGAGCAAGAGGCCGGGCAGTATGAGGTTAAAATTGCGGAACTCGAAGCCGAACTCGCGAAACAGAGAGATCAGCTTGATAAATTTCGTGATGAACTGTTGCGGAGAGCTGCCGATTTCGAGAATTTCCGGAAGCAGAAAGAGCGTGAATCCATGATGGCCGGAACGAGGGCTCTTGAATCGACGATCAGAGAGCTGTTGCCATTAATGGATGATGTCAAGAGGGTTCTTCAGAATGCTCCACGGATTCTTGAGATCACCTCCGAAGCAAAACCCTATGTTGATGGCGTTGAACTGCTGAAAAGAAATTTCGACAACTGGCTTGAGGGGAAAGGCGTAACGGAAATCAAGTCGCTCGGCATGAAACTCGATGTCCATTATCATGAAGCGATTTCCATGATCGAGGTTCCCGATGTCGAGTCCGAAACGATTGTCGAGGAGTATCAGACCGGCTATCAGCTTGGGGATCGGGTTATCCGGCATGCCAGAGTGATTGTGGCAAGTTAGTTAGAGATGTTATCGTTTTTATTGAAATTTGATGGATTGTGAAGCAATACAGGGCATTGTACCATGAAGAAAGATTATTATGAGGTGCTTGGCGTAAGTCGTTCTGCCTCGAAGGATGAAATAAAAAAAGCGTATCGCCAACTGGCACTGCAGTACCATCCCGATAAAAACCCCGACAACAAGGATGCAGAGGAGCATTTCAAGGAGGTGAACGAGGCGTACGAGGTGCTCAGCAACGATGATAAGCGTCGTCGATATGATCAGTTCGGACATGCCGGCGTAGGCTCATCAGCCGCTTCAGGAGCGGGAGGGGCATACGGTGGAGGCGCAACTGATTTCAATGATATTTTCAGCGCTTTCAACGATATGTTCGGTGGCGGACGTACGCGTGGCGGAGGAGCTCCGTTCGGTTTCGAGGAAGTGTTCGGTGGTGGCGGAGGAGCAGGACGGCGCGGGAGGACTTCTGTGGGGATTCCCGGTACGGATCTTAAGATCAGGTTGAAGCTTACTCTTGAGGAGATCGCCAAAGGAGTTGAGAAGACGCTTAAGATCAAGAAACAGATTGTCTGCAAGGAGTGTAACGGGAGCGGCTCAAAAACCGGTGCTACCGAACCATGCCAGACCTGTCACGGTTCCGGAGAGGTTCGTCAGGCCTCTAAAACCATGTTTGGACAGTTTGTCAATATTACCGCCTGTCCGACATGCGGCGGTGAGGGGCGCGTTGTAAAGGACCGTTGCACGGCATGTTATGGTGAAGGGATAAAGCAGGGAGAGGTGACCGTCAAGGTGGCGGTGCCGGCAGGTGTTCAGGATGGTAATTATCTGACTCTCAGAGGTCAGGGGAATGCCGGGCCAAGAGGTGGTGCACCGGGAGATCTTATAGTGGTTATCGAAGAGAAGCCTCATGAGCTGTTCCGAAGAGAGGGCAACGATGTGATCTATGAACTTGCTCTAAGTTATCCCGATCTCGTACTTGGGACGAAGATAGATGTTCCTACCCTGGATGGAGCCGTGAAGCTCACGATTCCTCCGGCAACGCAGCCGGAAACAATGCTGCGAATTCCCGGACAGGGTATAGGTCATCTGCGAGGATCGGGAAAAGGTGATCAGCTGGTAAGGGTTAATGTATATGTACCGAAAGATCTTGCCCATCACGAGAAGGAGTTGCTGAAAGAGTTAAAAAAAACCTCCGTATTTTCACCTTCAGGCAGCAACAACGATAAGGAGGAAAAGAGTTTTTTTGAGAAAGCCCGTGACATTTTCAGTTAACGGGCGAATAAAAGGGGATAAAAAAAGCCGGCAGATCGCTGGCTTTTTTTTGTGTTCCTGAACGTTTTCAGAGTCCTCCGGTTTCAGATTTCGCCTCTTCGACAACTGCAAGGGTGATCTCACGGTATCCCATCTCTTCGGCATACTCCTCTGTTGCAATTTTGATCCTGTTTCTGAAAAAAGAGGGGATGGTATCGAGCAGTTCGATTGCCTCGTCAGTCCATGCAAGTGAAGCATTGCGTCTGCGGGTATCTTTTTTATAGGCATTGCAGAGTTCCTCGACAAATGATTCTATTATTTCAGGATCGGAAAGTTGCTGGGGCGAAAAAATTCGCTCGGCAAGAATTTTGTTCCGGACGAGGTGCATTTTCAACTGAGGAAGGTAGAGCAGGGTTGCCATCGGTTCCGGACTGCCGCAGGTGAGGAAAAGCGCTATTTTCTTGCGTTTGAGATATTTTTTCAGGTTGCTCTGAATAAGCGCACCGAGAAGCTGTGACGATACGAGCAGATAGTAGATCGGAGCTCCCATGATCACGACATCAAAATCCTGTATGAAGCTGTAATCTCCGGTTGCCTTGCATTTCGCTTTTTCAACATAGGCTCCGTTATTGGCCAGTTCCAGGCCTATCGCATCGATAAGTCGGTCGGTAGAACCTCCGGAACTCCTGCTGTCATAAAGAATAACCGCTCTCATTTGCTGCTGTTGCTGCGCTGAATGTGTCATGAAAGGTATTTTGGTTACGGTACTGTTGTGCTTTAGGGCAATTCTTTTTCTATTGTTGCGATATTTTCTGACGTCGTCTGGATAGATCAAGCAGAAAAATAGAGCTGCCCGTGAATATATTTGTTTTTAATTATAACACATTCAGCGAAAAAACTCTAATCGTGTGTTGGTTGAAAAAGGGGATGGTAGCAAAAAAAAGGGCGGATAAACCGCCCTTCTGAATTCTTTACCTGTATACCTACACTTGTTTTTACACAAAGTTGGCATAGATTTCAAGAAGATCGACAACTCTTGTGGAGTAACCGAGTTCGTTGTCGTACCAGCCGACAACTTTCACCATATTCCCTGAGCTCATGGTCAGGAGTGAATCGAAGATGCAGGAGTGGGCGTTGCCTACGATATCCTGAGAGACGATCGGATCTGTACAGTATTCGAGATACCCTTTCATCGGGCCCTCTGCAGCGGCCTGTATTGCTGCGTTGATTTCGGCTTTCGATGCTTCACGATCGAGAATAGCGGTCAGATCTGTTACCGAACCGTCCGGTACCGGAACCCTCATGGCAAAACCGTCAAGTCTGCCGGCAAGCTCGGGAATGACTTCACCGATGGCTTTTGCCGCTCCGGTGCTTGTCGGAATGATCGAGAGCGCAGCTGAACGGGCGCGGCGGAGATCCTTGTGCGGAAGATCGAGGATGTTCTGATCGTTGGTATAGGCGTGAACCGTTGTCATGAATCCTTTGGTGATGCCAAAGTTGTCCTGAAGGACTTTAACCATCGGAGCCAGACAGTTGGTGGTGCAGCTTGCGTTGGAAATGATCTCTTCGTTGCCGGTGATGGAGTTTTCATTGACGCCCATAACGATGGTGGCATCGATTTTGTCCTTGGCAGGTGCGGAGATGATGACTTTCTTTGCGCCAGCGGTAATATGCTTGGAAGCAGCTTCGCGACTGGTGAATAAACCGGTTGATTCGACGACCATGTCGCAACCGAGAGCCTGCCAGGGAAGCTGGGCGGGATCTCTCTGTGCGGTAATGGTGATGGTCTGGCCGTTGATGACGATATTATCGCCTTCGGTCGAAACCTCACCGTTGAATTTTTTGTGCGTTGAATCGTATTTCAGCAGGTGTGCGAGCGTTTTGGTATCGCAAAGGTCGTTGATTGCAACAATTTCGAATTTCGGGTTATTCATGGCCTGACGGAGTACCAGTCGTCCGATCCGGCCGAATCCGTTAATGCCTACTTTTACTTTTGCCATAAGAGCGTGTGCGAATTTGGATTTAGTGATTTGCCGCTTGGCCTGGAAGCCTTCGTGGCTTTTTTGCTTTCAATCTGAAAAAACATCACACAAGATATAACATCGAAATGAATATTCAGGGTTATTTCCCAAAATTGTCAAGAAAAAGTGTTTTCAGGTTACTGAAGCTTCCGTTGCTCATGAGCACGACGACATCGTTTTTCTTCAGGGTGGTTTCAAGAAACCTGACGATATCTGCAGGGTAATCTTCAGGTTGCGATCCGGCAAGAAAAACAGTTTTTTCGCGTCCCTCAAGTTCCTGACGCAGTTTTTCTGTATCGAGCCGATCATCTGGCGCATATCGTTCCGGGCGATGCACCATACCCATCACGATAACCGAGGCGGGACCGAAACAGCGAGCGAGTTCTTTCTGGAAGATGTTTCGTGTCGTTGTATTCGAGCGGGGCTCGAAACAGGCTACGATACGCCTGCCGCTGAAGAGTTCTGCAACGGCTTCCAGAGTGGCTTTGATTGCCGTCGGATGATGGGCGAAATCTTCGATCAGGGTTATTCCGGATTCAAATCCTTCAGTGATTTCCATCCGGCGTTTCGGACGCTTGAAGAGAGGAAGGGCATCCGCAATCGTTTCCATCGACAGGCCGGCATGTCTGGCAGCAGCTACCGCACCGAGCGTGTTCATGATGTTGTGTTTTCCGAAGAGGGGAATGCTGACTCTTCCTTCCGGGTTGCCGAGATGGAAAATGCTGAAGGTTGTCATGTTTTCCGCACTGTTCAGGTCTTTTGCCGTCCATTCGCACTCCTGGCCGAAACCGAAGCGTTCGGTCCGGCAGAATGCTTTCGAAGCGACGGCACAGGCTTCAGGATCATCTCCGTTGACGAGAAGTATACCGTTTCCTGGAATAAGATTGACAAACAGTCTGAAGCTTTTCCGGATATCTTCGAGCGAATCGAAAATATCTGCGTGGTCGAATTCAATATTGTTGATGATGGCAATATCGGGTCGGTAGAGCATGAATTTGCTGCGTTTGTCAAAAAAAGCCGTGTCATATTCGTCTCCTTCGGTAACGAAAAAGCCGGCATCCTCCCTTCCTGAAGGGCGACATCCGATCGCGAAGTTTTCAGGAATTCCTCCGACGAGAAATCCGGGTTTTAGATTGCCGTATTCAAGCAGCCATGCAACCAGAGAGGTTGTTGTGGTTTTGCCGTGGGTGCCGGTTATCACCAGAGATGTATTATCGGCAATAAGCTCTTTGCGAACCAGTTCGGGCATCGAGATCAGTTGGAGATGGCGCTCAAGCGCATATTCGAGTTCGCAGTTTCCCCTGCTGACCGCATTGCCGACAACGACAATGTCGGGATTCACCCGGGCGATGTTCTCTTCCGAAAATCCGTTGAAGTATCGGATATTATGGGCATCAAGGTAGGTGCTCATGGGAGGGTAAAGTGCGGAGTCGGAACCGCTGACGGCATGGCCGGAATGAGAGAGCGCGACAGCAACTGAGGCCATGGCTGTTCCCCCGATTCCAAGAAAGTAGATAGAACTCATGTAAAGTGAACGGTTTCTTCGCTGTTGAACTGATATTTCCGGATAATTTCACGACGATGCGCTACATGATCCCTTTCGGGCAGGGAGTCGTTTTTTTATATACTCAAAATACGTTTCGGTCACAAGCTGTCAGCTCTAAAAGAAGACGCGATGAGCCTTATGCAGTGCCATTTCACAGAAATTACCGGTCCATGCTGAAAAAGATCGGGCGTAATCTGTATTTTACCATCCTTTGATCATGTCCTCTAACTGAAAACCGTATGCAATTCATCGATCTTATCACCCAGAAAAACAGAATCCGTGCATCACTGCTTCATCGCTTCGAAAAGATCGTCGATCACGGGCAGTATATTATGGGCCCTGAAGTCGGGGAACTTGAGTCGCGGCTTGCCGGATATACAGGAAGCCGTTTCTGTGTTTCATGCTCTTCGGGTACCGATGCCCTGCTCATGCCTCTTATGGCAAAAGGCCTTGGGCCGGGCGATGCAGTTATTACCACGCCGTTCACTTTTATCGCTACGGCCGAGGTTATCAGCCTTACCGGGGCGACACCGGCTTTTGCCGATATTTCTCCTGATACCTTCAATATCGATCCGGATCGAATTGCCGATGCGGCATGTCAGGCCAGGGATAAAGGGTTGCATCCGAAAGCGCTTATTCCTGTCGATCTGTTCGGCCTTCCTGCAGATTATGACCGTATTGAAGCTGTCGCCGATTCTCTCGGCCTCTGGATTCTTGAAGATGCGGCCCAGAGCTTTGGTTCCTCGTTGCGAAACAGACGGGCTGGACGTTTCGGACTTGCAGCGGCTACATCTTTTTTCCCGGCAAAACCTCTCGGTTGTTATGGCGATGGAGGAGCGGTCTTTACCGATGATGAAGAGCTTGATTTCCTTTTACGTTCGGTCAGGGTTCACGGAAGCGGGACCGACAAGTACAGTAACGACCGGATAGGCATCAACGGCAGGCTCGATTCGATACAGGCGGCTGTTTTGCTTGAAAAACTTCAGATTTTTGATGAAGAGTTGGCATCCCGACAGCGTGTTGCCGAAGCATACAGCTCCAGACTGAGAGGTAAACTGGTTGTGCCAGAAATTCCCGAAGGATATGTTTCCGCCTGGGCTCAGTACTCTCTTCTTGCCTCGTCGACAGCCGAGCGGACAACGATTATGGATACACTGCAGAAAGCGGGCATCCCTTCGGTTATTTATTATAAGATACCGCTGCACCTGCAGAAGGCTTTTGCTGGTCTGGGTTACGGTGAAGGGGACTTTCCTGTAACCGAAGAGATGAGCGGCAGAATATTTTCGCTGCCGATGCATCCCTATCTATCCATTGAAGAGATCGAAACTATTTGTTCGGTTATCGGATCCTGCATATAATTTTTCAAGCGAAGGCGCTGCGGAAGATTGTTGTGGGTGGCGCCTTCATCCTTCACCCCCGGCAGCTTTTCCCGGGGCATGGATGCGTACGAAAATTCCGGCAATCATGACCAGCAGATTTATTGCCCCTACAACCAGAAAGGGGGCTTTTGGGCTCATTCCGTCAAAAAGCCGTCCTCCGGTAGAGGTAATGATCAGAATGCCGATCGCTCCGCTGATGTTGAACATGCCGATTACCGATCCCCTCTCGGCTTTAGGAGCCTCCTGGCCGATAAGTGATTGTGCTCCGAGGAAGGAACTGATCTGGCCGATTCCGAGAAGAATGAAAAAAAGGAGCGAGTACGGTTCATGAGGATTGCCGATGAAGCCAAGTGACAGGTATCCCACACTGGCAAGAAACATGCAGAGCACCAGAGCGCTGACCCGGTTCATTCTGTCGATAACAGGGCCGATAACGGGAGCCCAGAGCAGCGCTGCTGCCTGGGAGATGATAAAGATGAGCGTGCCTTTTTTAACGGCTTCGGCAGGATCCATGCCCATGGCGATGCCGGCAGTCGTTCCCCAGAGAGGCAGAAAGGTGCCGATGATCGACTGATCTCCTCGTGCGACAAACGCCGCGCCGTATGAGAGCAGGATTCTCGGGTTTTTCATATAGCTTATACCGCTGGTGAGTAACTTTTTAAGGGGCGGACGCTCTTCTTTTTTTACCGGGGTTCCGCTCTTAAGACCGATACCGACCACAACTGCCGAGATCAGTGCGATGCCGGCTATTCCGAAATGGGTATAGAGACCGGCATCAGTTCCGCTCATACCTCCGGCTGTCATCCTCTGGGGCAGGGCTCCGAAGAACTGGTTAAGGACGACGATGCCAAGGCCATTGAGAAACCCGGTAATGGCAATAAGCTTGCCGCGCGACCGCTCGGCAGGATAATCAACCATGATTGTGGAGAGCGCTCCGGTAACCGCAACTATGCCAAGCGCATAAATGATACGGAAAAGGGTGAGTTCTCCGATCGATGACGCCGTAGGGTAAAGAGCGTAGGCAAGGGCAAGCAGGAGGAAACCGGCGCTAAAAACCTGTTTGCGTCCGATCCGGTCCATCAGGACGCCGGCCGGAACAAAAAAGAGAAGGGTGACGATTTCCGTCCAGAAAACAAGGTTGCCGCTGATGGTGCCCTGTTCCGATACGGGTATTTTCAGGTTTTCATTGAGAATATAGGCCTGCCCGATTGAAACGAAGGTGACAAGGCCGATGGAAAAAAACGCCGAAAAGAGAAACGTCAATCCATGGCGGGGCAGGATGGTCGGCGATAACTGAACCGGACCGAGACGATGAAGTTGTTCTTGAGAGGACATTGGGCGCTGGGGAGTCTTGCGATTCATGAAAATAGTTCGGAGCTGTCCATGCATTCATGCAGCAGTCCGTCCTGCATGTGCAGGCAGCGGTCCGCCATGGCGGCATATTCCTCGTTATGGGTGACAATGATAAACGATGTCTGACGTTCCCTGCAGAGATCGGCCATCAGTTCGTAGAGCATGCGGCTGTTCCTGCTGTCGAGGTTTCCGCTCGGTTCGTCGGCAAGAATCAGCCTTGGGTTGTTCATAATCGATCTCGCAATGGCAACCCGTTGCTGTTCGCCGCCCGACAGCTCCGACGGCAGGTGATCAAAACGGTTTTTCAGTCCCAGTTCGGCGAGAAGCGATTCGGCACGCTTTTTTGCCGCCGGCAGCTTTCCTGTGGCGATGAATTCCGGCAGAGCGACATTTTCAACTGCGGAAAAGTCAGAGAGCAGATGATGAAACTGAAAGACGAATCCGATTTTTTTGTTGCGGAACACGGCCAGTTCTTTCTGGGAAAAGAGGTATCTGCCGTTACTGAACAGGGAGGTGTCTTCAAACAGCAATTCCCCGCTGTCCGGAGTATCGAGCGTTCCGAGCAGATTGAGCAGTGTTGTTTTTCCGCTTCCGGATGCACCGATTACCGTGAGCATTTCGCCTGGTTTTACGGAAAGATTGATCCCCTTGAGAATCGGAATCGGGGACTGTCCGGGAAGCGTGTAGGATTTTCTGATGTTTTTTGCGTCAAGCAGCATGGATTTATACGGATCTTGTTTGTCCCTCGCCCTCGATGACCCACTTGTAACTGGTCAGCTCTTTGAGAGCCATAGGGCCTCTCGCATGCAGTTTCTGCGTGCTTATACCGATCTCTGCGCCAAGTCCGAACTGCGCTCCGTCGGTAAAGGCCGTAGAGGTGTTGGCATAGACCACCGCAGCATCGACGCGCTTGAGGAACTCCGCTTTCGCTGCCGGATCATTGGTGATAATTGCTTCGCTGTGCCGCGAGCTGTACTCTGCAATATGGTCGAGAGCTTCCTCAATGGATGAGACTGTTTTTACGGAGAGTTTCAGTGAGAGAAATTCAGTGCCGAAATGTTCAGGTCGGGCTCTTTCAAGAAGAGTTTTCGGATAGGTGCCCTGCAGCTTTGCATAGGCAGCCTCATCGGCATAAATAACGACTTCTTTCTCCTGAAGGGGAGCGGTGATTTGAGGCAGGTCGTCAAGCTTTGCGGCATGAACCAGCAGGGTGTCAAGTGCATTACAGACGCTCGGTCTTCGGGTTTTGGCATTGAAGACAACTTTTGCGGCTATGCCGGTATCGGCAGTTTTGTCGATGTAGGTATGCACGATGCCTGCACCGGTTTCTATAACCGGGACTTTAGCGTTCTGGCGGACAAAATCGATCAGTTTCTGACTACCTCTGGGAATGATCATATCGATGGAATCGACGGCATTCAGCATGATTCCTGCAGCTTCCCGTTCGGAAGGCAGCAGGGAGAGGGTGTTATCGTTGATGCCATTGCGTCGCAGAACGGTTTTGATGCATTCGACGATTGCCGTGTTGGATTCATGCGCGTCGCTGCCTCCTTTCAGAACAGTTGCATTGCCGGATTTCAGACAGAGTGCAAATACGTCGAAGGTTACATTCGGCCGCGCTTCGTAGATAATACCGATTACTCCGATCGGCACGGTAATTTTTTTCAGTTCGAGACCGTTCGGAAGTCTCCGTTGCTCAAGCACGATATCGAGAGGTGAGGGGAGGGCCGCGACGTTGCGGATATCTCCTGCTATGATCTCAAGGCGCTTTTCATCAAGAAGCAACCGGTCAAACATGGGATCGGCGGGATCCATTCGATCGAGGTCTCTGCGATTGGCTTCAAGTATCGAAGAGGAACAGTCCGGTATCGTTTCGGCGAGGTCGATGAGTATCGAGTTGATGGTCTGCTCCCCGATCATCACCAGTTCTCGGCTTGCCTGGCGAACGGCCTTGAATGTATTTCTGATAATCTCCTGCATATTTTTTCGTTAACAGCGGAAGAGTGGAATGAATAAATTACTGAATAATATAGAGATAGTCATAATGGATCAACGGTTTCTGTCCTTTCTGTCCCTTCAGTGTACGGATTTTTTCCGCACTGTAGCCTGCCATGCCGTATCCGACCACGACTCCATCCGTTGAACAGATTTTTATGATATCTCCTTTCATGAAAGTCCCTTCAACCGATTCAACGCCGACAGGCAGAAGGCTGTTGGCCGTTTCGCTGCAAGTCAGGGCAAGCCGGGCGCCTTCATTGATGACAACTGCTCCTTTTTCCATGCCTTCGGTATGTGCTATCCAGAGTTTTGGCCCGGAGATCGACTTCTTTTCAGGGAGGAAGGTCGTTCCGGGATGTTCTCCATTGAGAATCGAGAGCAGAATGCCGGGCGTTTTACCGTTTGCGATATGGACGGTTATGCCGAGACGCGACAGCTTCTGGGCAATATGGCATTTTGTCAGCATGCCGCCCCTGCCGAACTCTGATTTTCCCGGATTGATATACTGATGAAAATGCTTTGTCGAGGCTGGAATTTGCCTGATGATTTCACCTTTTCCTGTTTTGAAGTCGAAAAGCCCGTCAACATGGGAGAGAATGATATAGCCATCCACATGCATCATCGAAGCAATCAGTCCCGAAAGTTCGTCATTATCGGTAAACATAAGTTCCGTGACCGATACGGCATCATTTTCGTTGACTACGGGAATGATTTTCTGCTGTAAAAGGGATTCAAAACAGGTTCTCATATTGAGGTAGTGCAGCCGGTCACGGAAATCGCCTTTGGTGACGAGAATCTGTGCGGTTACAAGACCATGAGCCGCAAAAAAATCGGTATAGATATTGATCAGCTTGATTTGCCCGGTTGCGGCCAGCACCTGGCGCGTTGCTACCGGCGACAGATTATCCGTCAGATTGACGATGGAACGTCCGGCTCCAACGGCTCCTGAAGAGACCAGAATGATCTGGACGCCCTGATCGTGCAATGTCGCTATCTGGGCAGTCAATTTTTCCAGAATATCAAGATCGATACGGCCCTCTTTATCGGTGATGACGTTGGTGCCGACTTTGATGACTACGTTGCTGTAAAGATGGTTCATTCAGTAGATGCAGTGAAGAGTTCCTGTCAGGTAATATCCGGCGCTTCTGTGCCGATAATAACGAAAATCGGGAAAAAATCCTTCATGCCTTGCCCGTCAGCATGGCTTTGCTGTGATTAGGACGATCAATTCCGGCAGTTACCTTTAATTTATTGAAAAAAGCTGTCGCAGAGTCATTTCTCTTATGAAAATTCTGCACCCGGAACCCGCGTTCAGGGATTCCGGTTTTTCTTGAGACCAAGATATACCTATCTTGTCATAAATATATGAAGTAAAGGGTACTGCCGATAAAGGGCGTTCAGTACCTTTACCCAATCATGACAATCATAACCTCCAGAGAGCTGAAGCTATGTTTTTAAACGGCCTAACGGAGATTACACTGCCTCTGAAGAATCCGGTTCTGCAGTTTTCGCTTATTCTTTTCATTATTCTTTTTGTACCGTTTTTTCTCAAACGACTGAGAATCCCGAGTCTTATCAGCCTTATCATTGCCGGAGCGGTAGCCGGACCTCACGGTTTGAACCTGATGCTTCGCGACAGCAGCATTATTCTTTTTGGTACGGTCGGATTGCTTTACATCATGTTTCTTGCGGGTCTTGAGATCGATGTTGCCGATTTCAAGAAAAACAGCGGCAAGAGCATCCTGTTCGGTCTCTACACCTTTCTTATTTCTCAATTGCTTGGCTTTTTTGTGGCCTTGTATGTGCTTGGTTTTTCATTGCTCTCTTCGGTGCTTATCGGTAGTATTTTCGCTTCTCATACCCTGATCGTCTATCCTGTTGTCAGCCGGCTTGGTATTGCCAAAGATAAAGCGGTCAATATCGCCGTTGGCGGAACCATGATTACCGATACTCTGGCTCTTCTTGTGCTTGCCGTTGTTGCCGGAAGTTCGAGCGGTGAATTGACAGGCGCGTTCTGGATTAGGCTGCTTATCGGAATAACCATATTCAGCCTTATTGTGCTGTTGCTGTTTCCCTTTATCGCCAGATGGTTTTTCAAGCGCTTTGACGACAGCGTCCTGCAATATCTGTTTGTTCTGGGCATGGTTTTTTTTGCCGCGTTTCTTGCCGAAGTTGCCGGAGTTGAAGCCATTATCGGAGCTTTTCTCGGAGGACTCTCCCTCAACCGGCTCATACCGCACACCTCAGCCCTCATGAACAGGATCCGGTTTGCCGGAGATGCGATTTTCATTCCTTTTTTTCTTATCGGTGTTGGTATGCTGATCGACTTTCGGGCATTTTTCAAGGATGCCGAAACAATCAAGGTGGCTTTGGTCATAACGGTTGCCGCCACTGTAGCGAAATATTTTTCTGCATGGATCACCCAGAAAATTTATGGTTTTTCCCTTGATCAGAGACGGTTGATTTTTGGTCTCATCAGCGCTCATGCCGCCGTAGCCCTTGCAACGGTTCTGATCGGTTACAACAGCATCATCGGTTATACGCTTGATGGCGATCCGGTAAGGCTACTTGATAAAAGCGTGTTGAATGGGACGATTCTGTTTATTCTTGTGACCTGCACACTGGCCTCGATTGTCGGAGAGAAAGGCGCGCAGAATATCGCGTTCGCCGAACTTGCCGATGAGGCCTCGTCTCCGGACGTTCATGCTGCTCCCGAAAGAATTCTGATTCCAATGAATGATGTGAAAACGGTCGTTGAACTTGTCAATCTCGGCATAACCATTAAATCGCCGAAAAATCGCGACGGACTTTTTGCCCTTCATGTTGCCGATAGTACAAATCCAGGCGGTGCAGTTGAAAAGCATGCGGAAAAACTTCTTGAAAAAGCTGTTATTACCGCTGCTTCAACCGATAACGATCTGACCGGAGTGTTTCGGTATGACACCAGCGTAGCCAATGGTATTGCCGGAGTTGCCCGGGAGCAGCGGGTGACTGATATTATTCTGGGTCTCCATCACAAGAGCAGCCTTGCCGATTCGTTTCTTGGAGGTTTATCGGAAATGCTGCTGGCTACCTGTAATGGCACGATTTTCATCTACAAGCCGGTTCAGCCGCTTGCAACCATCAAGCGTACCATAGCGGTTATTCCGGAGGGGGCGGAGAGTGAAGAGGGTTTCATGTTCTGGAAAGACCGACTTTCGAACATGATTAATAATAGCTCTTCGAAACTGATTTTCTATGCTTCGAAGCAGACTCTGGGTTACCTTAAAGAGTACCACTCGGCGAGTTTTCCCAATGCGGAGTACAAGATATTCAGAACTCTCGATGATTTTTCAGGCCTTGCCAAGGAGGTGCGCAGTGATGATAATATCGTTGTAGTGATGAGCCGGAGGAATTATCGCTCCTGGCATTCGCGAATGGCAAAGATTCCTGCGTATCTCGGCAGGTATTTCGGCAGGAACAGTTTTATTTTAATCTATCCGGTTCAGAGCGGAGGGGTGGATGAGTCCATTGCTTTTTCGGAGAGCAGGATCCCGGGAGGCATTCAGTTTTCTATGGTGCCGCTGCGTACGCAGGTAGAATCCATACTGAAAAGAGTTGCGTTCAAAAGAATTTCGCGGCGTCGCAACCGTAAGGATCAGGAGTAGTTGGTTGCAGTTTCTATTCACTCTGATGATTTTCTTTCCCGCACTCTTTGCCATCGTCAATGCACTTGCCGAAAACCTGAAGGCTGAAACTTCCAAGCTTGAAACCGTTCGCTTCACAAAGCTTTTCAAGCAGCGTAGCCAGTTCGTTGCTGGTTACCTCAACCACTTTTCCGCATTGCTCGCAGATAATGTGCAGGTGATTGGCTACTCCGTGTGCTTTTTCGTAATGGGTATGTTTGTGGCCCAGGTCTATTTTTGTAACCAGATGGCATTTAAAGAGCAGATCGAGCGTATGGTAAACGGTTGCCCGTGATATGCTCAATCCTTTTCTTTTCAGCCGGACAAATATTTCATCGGCATCGAGATGGTTGCCGGCCTTGTAGATTTCCCGGAGGACAATAATTCGTTCGGTTGTGCAGCGCATGGCGTTTTCTTTCATATACGCCTTGAAGAGCTCTTCGGCTTGCACGAGTTTCTCGTTATTTTCCTTTCTGTTCTGTGATGGTTGTCGTGTCATTGAATTTGACCGTGTAGCAATTATGTAAAAAACCTCCAACGTCCTCAGCTTCCGGCGTGATGCGAATTATGGAATGGTACTGGCAAAAAGCAATGTGTACTTTTTGAATAAATTTACAAATTTTGTATTGAATGTCAGCATTCGCTTATCGGCAGGACGACAAATTGGCAGAACGGGGTCTGCGGCAACTTTTTGTTTTTCCTGAAGGTTCGTTGGAGAGTGTATTGATTTTTATAGCAACAGGGCCGCTTTTTTTTCAACAGGAGCCATTTCATTGACAGGTCCATTCCAATATTTCTTGATGACAGATTATGATAGTGCCGATCAATATATACAGCGACGATGTACTTCGTCAGCAGGCGCTCCCGCTGGAGGGCGTTGACAAAGAGGTTGAAGAGCTGCTGGGCAATATGTTTGAAACCATGTACAGTGCTCCGGGAATCGGACTTGCCGCTCCCCAGGTTGGTCGCTCGCTGCGTTTGCTTGTACTCGATATATCCTGTATGAGGGAGTATGCGAATGTAAAGCCGATGGTGGTGATCAATCCTGAAATCGTTGCAGTTAAAGGGTACCGGTCGATGGAGGAGGGCTGCCTCAGCCTGCCTGGTCTGCAGGGTGATGTCGTCCGCCCCTCTTCAATCAGCATGAAATACAGGGATGAACATTTCGAAGGGCAAAGCGCCGAGTTCTCAGGGCTTCTTGCCAGGGTACTCCAGCATGAAATCGATCATCTCGATGGACGTCTTTTTGTTGACAGGCTTCAGAAAAAAGAGAGGAGAAAAGTTCAGAAAGAGCTGGACGCGCTGGCATCGGGCCGGTTTATAGCGTCATATCCGGTCGTTGTGCCTGCGACGGCAAATAATACGTAATTGTTTTATTACCGCTTGAAGTTTCAGATCATCATTATTATCCTTTACTGTTCATGAGAATTGTTTTTATGGGAACTCCTGATTTCGCCGTTCCCTCCCTGCAGCGGATTGCATCCGAGAATCATGAGTTTGAAATAGTGCTTGTCGTCACCGGACGGGATAAACCGCGCAGAAAAAAAAACGCTCTTCCTGAACCGACGCCGGTCAAACAACATGCGCTGGAACTCGGGCTTCCGGTTTATGAGACCGATGATCCATCATCTGACGAATTTGTCGCCGTCGTTTCGGCCAGCCGGCCTGATGTGATCGTTGTCGCAGCTTTCCGCATTCTCCCGCCTGCAGTCTACTCGCTAGCCCGTCTCGGAGCGTTCAACCTTCACGCATCGCTTCTTCCCGCTTACAGAGGAGCAGCTCCGATCAACTGGGCCATAATCAGGGGAGAAAAGATAACGGGTGTGACCACTTTTTTTCTTCAGGAGAAGGTAGATACCGGCAGCATGATCCTGACGGAGGCCGTGACGATCTCTGAAGATGACAATGCTACCCTGCTTGCCGATAAGCTTTCAATGACCGGAGCGACTCTGGTGGTTGAGACGCTTCGCCTGATCGATGCAGGAACCGTGTCCGTAAAGAGACAGGACGATCGCCTTGCCTCAAAAGCGCCGAAACTGACGAAAGAGAATACCCGTATCCGCTGGAACAGCAGATCTGCAGAGCTATGCAATTTCATCAGGGGGCTGGCCATGAAGCCTGCAGCATGGACGACGATGGACGGAAAAAATCTGAAAGTATACAAGGCGTTTCCAGTTGACAGCCAGATCTCTTTGCCTGAACGGGACAGTGAACCCGGATCGGTTTATATCGATGATTCCGGACTGCTGGTCAGAACTGCGGATGGCTGGATTGCACTGCATCAGCTTCAGCTCGAAGGGAAAAAAAATATGGAGGTGCAGGAGTTTCTAAGGGGGTTCCGTTATGAAGATCGCGAACGACCGATCCGCCTCTTATGAATTCCATGCCTTCGGTATTTTTCATTATATTCCTCACCTTGAACCAGTTATACGAAACAAAAGATTTTTTTTATGGCCCTGCCTTCCCAGGAAGTGAGCCGCACGCGCAACTTCTGCATTATCGCTCATATCGATCACGGTAAATCAACCCTTGCCGACAGACTTCTTGAGGTAACCCATACTCTTGACCGTACCCAGATGAACTCGGCACAGGTTCTTGACGACATGGATCTTGAAAAGGAGAGGGGCATTACCATTAAAAGTCATGCTGTCCAGATGAAATTCAAGGCGGATGACGGTCAGGAGTATATTCTGAATCTTATCGATACTCCTGGTCATGTGGATTTCAGTTACGAGGTTTCCCGTTCACTTGCCGCCTGTGAAGGAGCCCTGCTTATTGTCGATGCTACTCAGGGAGTCGAAGCGCAGACCATTGCCAATCTCTATCTTGCCCTCGAAGCCGGACTTGAAATCATTCCGGTGATGAATAAAATCGATCTGCCCTCTTCCGATGTTGAAGGGGTCGCTTCCCAGATTATCGATCTTATCGGTGTCGAGCGGGATGAAATCCTGCAGGTTTCAGCCAAGGCCGGCACAGGAATCGATAAACTCATGGATGCCATCATCGCGAGGATTCCTTCACCGAGGGATAACAAACATCTTCCCTTGAGAGCCCTGATTTTTGATTCGGTTTTCGATCCCTATCGCGGAGCCGTGGTCTATCTGAGAATTGTCGACGGAGTTCTCAACAAGGGAGACCGAGTTCGCTTTTTCGCCAATGACCACATCTATACCGCTGATGAGATCGGGACGATGAGCCTGAAGCGTCAGCCCAAAGAGACGCTTGCTTCAGGGAACGTGGGTTATCTGATCTGTTCCATCAAGGATGTCAAGGATGCCAAGGTAGGCGATACGGTTACCCATGCAGATACACCGGCATCCGAACCGCTTTCCGGATACAAGGATGTCAAACCGATGGTTTACAGCGGTCTCTATCCTGTAAATTCAAATGAGTTCGAGGATCTGAGGGAGTCGCTCGAAAAGCTCTCGCTTAACGACGCTTCGCTTGTTTATACTCCGGAGACCTCCGTCGCGCTTGGTTTCGGTTTCCGCTGCGGTTTTCTCGGCCTGCTCCATATGGAGATCATTCAGGAGCGCCTGGAGCGGGAGTACGGGGTAAACATCATTACGACGGTTCCAAACGTAGAGTACCGGGTTGTGCTTACCAATTCGGATGTAATCGAGGTAGATAATCCGTCCAAAATGCCGGATACTACTAAAATAAAACATGTTGAAGAGCCTTATGTCAGCATGCAGATCATTACGCTTTCCGAGTATATCGGCAACATCATGAAGCTCGGCATGGAACGGCGGGGCGAATATAAAAATACCGATTATCTCGATAGTTCGCGGGTGATCATGCACTTTGAATTTCCACTTGGTGAGATTGTTTTTGATTTTCATGATAAACTCAAATCCATTTCCAAAGGGTATGCCTCGATGGACTACGAGTATATCGGTTATCGGGAATCAGACCTTGTCAAGCTCGATGTGCTGCTCAACGGCGAACCGGTCGATGCGCTTTCGATCATCGTACATCGTTCGAAAGCCTATGAGTGGGGCCGTAAACTCTGCCAGAAACTGAAGGGTATCATTCCGAAACAGATGTATGAAGTTGCTATTCAGGCGGCAATCGGCAGCAGGGTTATTTCAAGGGAGACCATTTCAGCCATGCGCAAGAACGTTCTTGCCAAATGTTACGGTGGAGATATCAGCCGTAAACGAAAACTCCTGGAAAAGCAGAAGGAGGGCAAGAAGCGCATGAAGCAGGTCGGCAGGGTCGAGGTACCGCAGGAGGCTTTCCTTGCCATTCTCAACATCGATGAGTGAAGATTGTGGGCCGTTAGCTGTGTGCGGTGGGCGGGAAGTCTGTAGTCGGGGAGAGGAGTATCGTTCGCGGGCGCCCGGGAGTATCGCTTCGCGGGAGAAGAGGGGCTGTCGGTATTCAGTAGCGGGGGAGAGGAGTATTGTTCGCGGTGCGAACGGGAGCCAGGGTTTGAAGAAAGAAAAATTCTTCTCCCGTGCGGAGCGCGATATTCCCGGAGCGAAGCTGCGATAATCCCATTCGCGAAGCGAATGATACTCCCGGATGCAGAGCATCCGATACTCCTGATCAAGAAGATTGTGGGCCGTTAGCTGTGTGCGGTGGGCGGGGAAGTCGGTATTCAGTAGCCTGTAGCCGGGGAAGAGGAGCATCGTTCGCGGTTCGAACGGGAGTATGCTCGCTTCGCATTGCGGAGTATTTGATGCGAAGCATCCGGAAGGCGGAATGGGACGAATGAAATGCCCACAAGAATAAGTTCCCTGAACGATTCTTTAGGTTGTTGTACAGGAATTTTATGAAAATATCGTCCAACAACAGGGATTATTGGTGTCTGTTTTTGTGTGTAGTGGTGATTTAAAGGTATAATTCATTATTTAAACTGTTGATACCGTGAGTGCTGAACAGGAAAAAACGGTGAAAAAGCATTCGAGAGAGTGGTTTGACGCTCTTGTCATTGCTGCAATTTTTGCGACAATCCTCAGGATTTTTGTCGTAGAGTCCTATCGGATTCCTACCGGGTCGATGGAGCAGACGCTGCTTGCCGGTGATTTTCTGTTCGTCAACAAGTACGTTTATGGCGCAAAAGTGCCGTTTACCGATTTCAGGCTCCCAGCCGCAGATACCGTAGAACGTGGAGATATTATTGTATTCAAATTTCCCAAAGATCGTTCGCTGAACTATATCAAACGATGCGTCGCTATCAGCGGAGATTTGCTCGAAATCAGGGATCGTCAACTCTTTGTGAATGGCAAGTCAGTCGCATTGCCTGAGCATGCGCAGTTTATCGGCCAGAAAATGCCGGCCGGGGCCGCTGATTTTCAGATTTTCCCGAGATTTTCAACCTTTAATAAAGATAATTACGGCCTTTTACGTATTCCTGCAAAAGGTGATGTCGTAGAACTCAATGCCCGAACTTATCAGTTGTACGGCGCTCTCATTGCAGACGAGGGGCATGATATTTCGATTTCAGGAGATCAGATTTACCTCGACGGCGTTCCGAAAAGGCAGTATACCGTTGAGGATAACTACTATTTTGCCATGGGAGACAATCGTGACAACAGTCTTGACAGCCGTTACTGGGGGTTTCTGCCTGAACGTGATATACTTGGAGAGGCGATGTTGGTGTACTGGTCATGGGATCCTGACCGCAGTCTGTTTCTTGATCCTGGCGGAAAGCTCTCCTCGATCAGATGGCATCGAACAGGTATGATGGTTCATTGATTGTCCTTTTGTATGTCATCTATTTTTTTGCAGATCAGGGTTGTTGATTCCTGAAGCATTCGTCTGCTGAATGGAATTTTTTCAAGTTCGGGAAAGCCCAGTTCAAGTTTTTTTAACCGCAGATGGTTTCGCTGATTCTGCGGACAGAGCGGAGTAGGTTTCAGTTCTATAGAGGAGATGGTAATCGCGTTCAATACGAATGCGGGCCGGATTGATTTAACACTGATCGTATAGGTGTTTCCGGTCGTTTGCGGGTAATGCCGGAGAAGCTGCTGCTTGAATGCGCTGTTCATGTAGAGCGATAGTGAGCCGTAGATTGCAAGGTACCCTGTAAGAAACAGTACCCCAGGGGAGAGAAACAGCGCAGTTATCCATGCAGCGGCGTTGAATTTTTTTTCGGATGGGGGCAAGGCCATGGTAATGATTCAAAGGCCAACATAAGGGCCGGATAGAGCATCAAAGCTGATTTTATGATACAAATATTTTTTCTTTATTAAGCAGTATTCATTATCAATCCGGATCCATTTTTATGTCTATACCGTTGAGGAGTTCTTCGTTTCTCCTGAAGCCGCTTGTAAGAGAGGTTCATGCCGATACGGAGACCCCTGTGTCAGTCTATCTCAAACTGCAGCGCCCCTATTCCTGTCTTCTTGAATCCGTTGAGGGCGAAGAGCATCTTGCACGGTTTTCCTATATTGCCATAGATCCCGTCGCTGTTCTGAAAGGTACCGTCGGAGGAGCGGTATCCCTTGAGGTTTTCAATGAACAGTTCATCTCGCTGAAAAAGATCGTCAATGAAGAAAGTGATTTAAGGAAGATCATCGACTTATGCCTGCAGGAGTTTGATACCGATGAAATTCAAGGCAGAAAAAATGGAACGGACCAGATGATTACCTCCGGTGTGTTCGGTTATTTCAGTTACGACGCCATGCATCTTGTCGAAAAAATACCTGTTGCGTTTCTGCCCGATCCGGCAGGAATGGACGATGTCGTACTGCTTTTCTGCGATACGCTTGTTGTGTTCGACAACATCATGCGAAAGGTTTTTATTATTGCGAATTATCTCGATGAGAGCGATGTTGCACGGGCTGAAGAGAAAATCGATGCCATTGCCGGCCATATGCTGCGTCCTCTTGGCTCCGGGGAGATCCTGCTGAAACCTGAAAAACCGGAAGATGTGGTTTCCAATACCACAAGAGAGGAGTATCTGGCAAAGGTGAATCAGGCCAAGGAGTATATTCTGATGGGGGATATTTTTCAGGTGCAGATATCCCAGCGCCTGCGCCGTCCCCTTCATACGCGGCCGTTCGATGTCTACAGGATGTTGCGAACCATCAACCCTTCGCCCTATCTCTACTATTTCGATCTGGGAGAAGCGAAGATCGTCGGCTCTTCTCCCGAACTGCTCGTAAAGGTTCATCATGACTCGAATGGGCGGCGGATGGTAGATACCAGGCCTATTGCCGGAACCAGAAAGCGGGGCGCCACGTTTGAAGAGGACGAGCGCATTGCAGAGGAACTGCTCGCCGATGAAAAGGAGTGCGCTGAACATCTCATGCTGATCGATCTGAGCCGGAACGATATCGGACGCATTGCCAAGGTTGGCACGGTCGATACCAATGAGATGATGATCATTGAAAAATACTCTCACGTTATGCACATCGTCAGCAATGTACGGGGTGAGCTCAGGGACGATCTCGGCACTATGGATGCTTTCTGGTCATGTTTTCCGGCAGGAACGCTGACCGGCGCTCCGAAAGTGCGTGCCATGGAGATCATCTATGAGCTTGAACAGGAGAAACGTGGATTGTATGGCGGTGCGGTGGGTTTTCTCGATTTCAAGGGAAACCTGACCACCGCGATTGCAATACGTACGATGGTTGTGGAAAATGGGACAATCTATTTCCAGGCAGCCGGCGGGATTGTCGCAGACTCGAAACCGGAAAGTGAATATGAAGAGACGATGAGTAAAATGAGAGCAGGTTTGACTGCTGTTGAGAATATTGAGGCTTTACCGTAACGATCAACCAGGAAGAGAGAAGAGCTATGAAAAAGAGAGGAAAAAGATTGAGATACCTGCTGCTGCTCCTTGTCGGAATAGCTGTGGGAGGGCTTGTTTTTGCCAATGTAGAGTTTAGTTTTCCTGGTCGGAATGCGGCCTTGAAGCTCAGTAACAAGCCCAATTATGCAACGGCAAAAAATAACTTCGAGAACTACCCGATACAGACGCTGAGAGATTTCAACGAGGCGTTCGTAAAGATTGCAGAGTCGGCAACGCCTTCGGTGGTGACCATTTTTACCGAAAAGACCGTGAATCGAAGAGTGATCAGTCCGTTCGAGTTTTTCGGACGCAGCCCTTTCGATGATTTTTTCGGTATTCCGAAGGGAGGAAGCCCGAATGGACGCAAGGAGGTGCAGCGCGGCCTCGGTTCGGGTGTGATTGTAACGTCGGACGGCTATATCCTTACCAACAATCATGTAGTCGATAAGGCTGATGCCATCTACATCCGTACCTCGGATAACAGAAAAATCGAAGCTAAAATCATCGGTACGGATCCTAAAACCGATCTTGCCGTGATCAAGGTGAACGTGAAAGGACTTAAACCCATCATGATTGGTGACAGCGACCGGCTTCGTGTAGGCGAGTGGGTTATCGCTATCGGCAGTCCTCTTGGAGAGAGTCTGGCCAGAACCGTTACCCAGGGTATTGTAAGCGCTATCGGACGTTCCAATGTCGGGCTGGCCGATTATGAGGATTTTATCCAGACCGATGCCGCGATCAATCCGGGGAACTCTGGAGGTCCGCTGGTCAATATCAACGGTGAGTTAGTAGGTATCAACACGGCAATCGCAAGCCGTACCGGAGGATTTGAGGGTATTGGTTTTGCGGTTCCTTCCAATATGGCTCAAAAAGTGCTGACTTCCCTGATTACGACTGGAAAGGTTACCCGGGGCTATCTTGGCGTGAGTATTCAGGATATTGACGAGAATATTGCAAAAGGTCTCCAGCTTCAGAGCGCATCCGGCGTTCTTGTCGGTACCGTTGTGGCTGGCAGTCCAGCCGCAAAATCAGGAATAAGAACCGGTGACGTTATTCTTGATTTCAACGACAGGAAATCGACATCAAGCGTTGACCTTCGTAATGAGATTGCCGTGATGTCTCCGGGTTCCGTGGTTAAAATAAGGATTCTCAGGGATGGAGAGGTAAAGGTTTTCACTGTTCGTCTTGAAGAACAGCCAGCTCAGGCTTTGGCTTCTGCCGCGCCTGCACAGCAGAGTTCGGAGCTGTTCGGTTTCAGGTCGCAGGAACTGACCCCGCAGCTCGCCCGTCAGTTTCAGTTGCAGACGGGTGCGGGAAAAGTGCTGATCACCGATATCGACCAGTTCAGCAACGCATTTCGTGCCGGTCTTCGTGTGGGGGACGTTATCGTTGCGGTCAACAAACAGACCATAAGCTCATATGCCCAGTATGCAGCGCTTCTGCAAAAGGTGAAAAGCGGTGACCTTGTTTTTCTGCTTATTGACCGGAGCGGCAGTAAGGTCTATTTTGCGTTTAATCTATAAAAGTTTCTTGCCCTGGAGAGTTTAGAATCGTACATTGACAGTGAAGTAAAGTCAGCCGTCGGCAGCTGGCTTTACTTTTTTTGTTTACCATTGACAAGCCTGCTATTGCCGGAACGTTTTTATGATCATCTGATGAAAAACGGTTCCTTTTCGTTAACAAACAAACAGCACAAGACATGAGTGACAGAATTTACCTGACAAGAGATGGATACAACCGGCTCAAAGAGGAGCTGTATGTGTTGATTCATCAAACCAGAAAGGAGGTTCTGGAGAAAATTGCGGAAGCCCGCTCTCATGGAGATCTGAGTGAAAATGCAGAATACGATGCGGCAAGGGAGCAGCAGTCGCAGACTGAAGCCCGTATAGCCGATCTTGAAAACAAGCTTTCCACGGCTACCATACTCGACCCCAAGCAGATCAAGACCGACAAGGTTTATATCCTGACCTCGGTCAGGTTGAAAAACCTGCAGGTCGAAGATGAAATTATTGAATACACCCTCGTGTCGTCTGAAGAGGCTGATACCGATCTGGGAAAAATATCGGTACGTTCTCCGGTCGGACGTTCTCTTATCGGAAAAACCGTAGGAGATAAAGTGCATATCACGGTTCCAAAAGGCGAGCTGGATTACGAGATTCTCGATATATTTGTGAAGTAAGCGCTCAGATTTCGTGCCGAAGTATTGCCGGTTATTAATTTGCCCTGTATTCCCGATACGGAGTGCAGGGTTTTTTAGTTTTTATATTGAACTGGGGGCGCACAGAGTGCGTCAAATAATAGCTCGGGAAAAACCGGGCTTTTATTATATTCAGGAGCTTGTTCAACCAACCATCGGTTACTTATGGGTAAACGTCAAATAATCTACCGTCCGGCCCAGATCGGAGGTAATCAGACTCTTCTGAACCGGGAAATCAATCTTGTCACCAAAGAACAGCGCGTCTGGCATGGCGTGGTCACCTCTGTCGGCAGCAGCGAGATCGAATTGAAAGATGCCCGGAAAGGCAAACACACCTTCAGCCTTGAGCAGATCGACAAGATCTACGGCGAGGTAAAAACAGATTATTAACATATGAAGCGCACAAACATTGTTGTCGGCAACTGGAAAATGAATTTGACCATTGCCGAGTCTCTGGAACTTGCTTCTGCGGTTATTGCAGAGCTCGGAAACGGTTTATCAGGATGTGAGGCAGGTATCGCTCCTACCTGTCCCGCTCTTTACGAGACAGGAAAATTGCTTGCATCAGGTCCACTTTTTCTTGCTGCACAGAACTGCCATTACGAAAACGACGGTGCGTTCACGGGAGAGGTATCGGCAAGGATGATTCTCGGAGCGGGTTGCAGTCATGTCATTATCGGCCATTCTGAGCGACGTCAGCTTTTCGGTGAAACTGATGAGATCGTTAACCGCAAGGTCTCCAAAGCGATTCAGGAAGGGCTCAAGGTCATTCTCTGTGTCGGTGAAACGCTCGAAGAGCGCGAAAGCGGTATTACCGGCGATGTGGTGACCCGTCAGGTAAAGGCAGCTCTTGCCGGCATTGCCGGTATCGATGATCTGGTGATCGCGTACGAACCGGTATGGGCCATCGGTACCGGTAAAACAGCTACTTCCGAGCAGGCGCAGGAAGTTCATGCTCTCATTCGAAAGACGGTCAGCGATCTTTACGGAGCCGAGTCTGGCGACGGTCTGCGTATTCAGTACGGAGGAAGCGTGAAGCCATCGAACGCAGCGGAACTGTTTGCCATGCCGGACATCGACGGCGGGCTTATCGGTGGTGCGAGCCTCAACGCAGCGGATTTTGCAGCTATCGTCAAGGCTGCCTGCTGATTACGAAGGCACCTCGAAAAAGTTATTCCACACCCGGATTGCTGCGTTGGTCGGTGCTCGAAATCCTCATCCCGAAAGCTTTCGGGACTCCGGTTTCTCCGCTCCGTCCGCCTTGCACTCCGGGTGCTCACAACACTTTTTAGAGGTACCCACGAGTAACGATATTTCAATGTTCCTGCAGTGTGACAGGCCTTGCGTCGTGAAGAACAGATAAACAGAAAAGGTGCTCCGAAAGGGCACCTTTTCTGTTTCAACCGATTTATTTCCGGGACTGTCGAAGAATACAGGGGCCTCTTTTGCCGGGGTTTCGGTATGATACCGGAATTCCCGCTTTTCACTTCCCCTGTGAGCGTTTCATGGAACAGAAATCCGGGCCGCACATGGTACAGAAGTCCGGATTCCCGTCGGTCTGTCCGGTTGCGGCCCTGCTTTCGGCGTAGAGCATTCTTGCTTTTACGGGATCGATCGAGAGGTTGAACTGATCCTCCCAGGCAAAGGCGTATCGCGCGCGGCTCATCAATTCGTCCTGCAGCCATGCAACAGGGTTTCCTTTTGCGATATCGGCGGCATGCGCGGCTACCTTGTGTACCACAACGCCTTCTCTTACGTCGTTTTTATCCGGCAGGCCGAGGTGCTCTTTCGGGGTTACATAGCAGAGCATGGAGCAGCCGTATGCTGCAATCAGTGTGCCTCCGATAGCCGAGTTGACGTGGTCATAACCGGCAGCAATATCGGTAGTGAGCGGGCCGAGCGTGTAGAATGGGGCTCCGTGGCAAAGTTCGAGCTGTTTCCGCATGTTTTCCTCCACGAGATTGAGCGGTACATGGCCTGGTCCCTCGATCATTACCTGCACGTCGTGCTCCCATGCCCGGATGGTTAGTTCACCGAGCACTTTCAGCTCACCGAACTGAGCCTCGTCGTTGGCATCGGCAATACAGCCGGGTCGCAAAGCGTCGCCGAGCGAAATGGCGATGTCATAGCTTCTCATGATTTCGCATATCTCGTCGAAATGCGTGTAAAGGAAATTCTCCCGGTTATTGCTCTTGCACCATTTTGCCATGATTGCACCTCCACGCGACACGATACCGGTCATGCGCCGGTCCGCAGCCGGCAGATGCTCCTGCAGAATACCGGCATGGATGGTGAAGTAATCGACCCCCTGTTCCGCCTGTTCGACGAGCGTATCGCGGTAGAGTTCCCAGGTCAGGCTTTCGGCAACGCCTCCGGCTTTTTCAAGTGCCTGGTACATCGGTACCGTGCCGATAGGCACGGGTGAGTTCCGCAGGATCCACTCCCTGGTCTGGTGGATGTTGGTTCCGGTACTGAGGTCCATGACGGTATCGGCGCCCCAGCGGCATGCCCATACGGCTTTTTCGACCTCTTTTTCGATAGAGGAACCCATGGCGGAGTTGCCGATGTTGGCATTGATCTTTACCCTGAAATTTTTTCCGATAATCATCGGCTCAAGTTCGGGGTGATTAATGTTGGCAGGAATGATGGCCCTGCCAGCGGCAACTTCCTGCCGTACGAATTCCGCGGTGAAGGGTTCTGCGGTTTTTCCGCCGATCGGGAATGCCGCGATCCATTCCTCAAGCTGCTGGTTTTCGCGTATAGCCACATACTCCATTTCGGGAGTGATGATTCCCTTGCGCGCAAAGGCGAGCTGCGTGACGGAGCACCCTTTTTTTGCCCGAAGCGGTACTCTGGCAGCTGTTGTTTCATTGCCTTGTTCAGAAACAGGTTCCGTGTTTTCGCTGTTGAACTTCCAGTTGTCACGAAGCGGATTCAGTCCTTCTTCAGGGTTTATCGTTGTGGTCGGGTCGGAATAGGGACCGCTTGTATCGTAGAGCGGGATCGATGAAAAGTCGATTCCTCTGCAGGTGTAGGTTTTTGTGAGGCTGAGGGTCCTCATGCCGACTTCTATGGGGTGGATACAGCCCCTGGTGTAGGTTTTCTTCGAAGCGTTGCCGTACATGCGGTGCTCAGGGCAGAAAATGTTATCCGAAAAGGTGTTCATGGCTGTGGGTTACACGTAGAAAAAGGCAGTTATACTGCCCGGAAGGCAAAGAGAAGCTTCTGTAGGAAGAAAACCAGCTCCATCTTTTCTTGCGTCAGTATTACCTGCATCAAGTTACAAGGGTTTGATCTCAGCCTCCTTCCGGCTTTTGTAATACAGGCAGGAACAGGTGGCACCCCCAAGATGATTAATAGTAATAATGAGGATAAAGAAAAACCCTTTGATTTACAAGCCTTGCTGATGGAGCATGTCTTGTGGGGGAAAGGGATTTATGTAAATTAAGGGCTTCGTGACGCAATTGATTATTTTGCGTTTTCCCGTTTTGTCCTGAATGTATTTTCTGCACTGAATCCGCTTCGGATAGTTCCCATACAGGTGCGATCAACAAGTTTATCTGAACATTCCATGAAGACATTGAACCTTATCCGCCTTTCGCTTTTCCAGATGGGTTTCGGTATCATGCTTGGTTTTCTGCACGATACCCTCAATCGGGTGATGACTACGGATCTTGGGATATCTTCAACCATTGTGTTTGGTCTCATCAGCCTCAAGGAGCTACTTGCCATTTTCGGTGTGAAGGTTTGGGCCGGCAATATGTCGGATCGCTCGCAAATCTTCGGGCTGAGGCGTACGCCTTATATCCTGCTTGGTCTGATGAGTTGCGTGTTTTCATTCATATTTGCGCCTGCTGCCGCCTATGAGGTGAGTGTTGCAGGTAAAACCTTTTCCGACCTGTTCGTTGCGGTCATAACAGATATCGGGCTTCTGAAACTTGCAGTTATTTTTCTGGTTTTCGGATTCGGTCTTCAGGTTGCTACCACCGCTTACTACGCTCTGCTTGCCGATACGGTGGGAGAGGAACATATCGGCAAGGTTACCGGGGCGAGTTGGACGCTGATGGTGCTTACCACAATCGTCTCCACTCGAATTGTTGGTTCCTACCTCGATGTCTATACGCCCGAACGCCTCATTACCGTTGCCGAGGTTGGAGGCTTTGTCGCTCTCTGCATCGGCCTGTTTGCGGTGCTGGGTGTTGAAAAGCGCAATGTTCAATCAAAAGAGGGAAAGAGCAAGCACTCCATCAGTTTTTCCCAGTCGATCCGGCTGCTCTCCTCTTCGCCGAGAACCCTGCAGTTTGCCTTCTATATTTTTATATCCATTTTTGCGCTTTTTGCCAATGAGATCGTTATGGATCCTTTTGGAGGCGATGTATTCGGCATGCCTGTCGGCACCACAACGAAGCTGTTCCGACCGACAATGGGCGGTACGCAGCTGATTTTCATGCTGATCGTGGGATTTCTGCTCAACAGGATCGGTCAGAAGCGTGGCGCGCATATAGGCAATTTTTTCGGGATTATCGGCTTCAGCATGTTGATTGCCGCCGGCTTCATGCGCGATGAACAGTTCCTGCGCATTGCGCTCGTGGTTACCGGCATCGGTCTCGGCGCGGCAAGTGTTTCGAATATCTCCATGATGATGACCATGACGGCCGGCCGGAGCGGCATCTATATCGGTCTTTGGGGAACCGCCCAAAGCCTTGCGATTTTTCTCGGACATTTCGGTGCCGGCATAATCCGGGACGTGGTTTACCATATATCGGGAACCTATGTCTGGGCCTATGCTGCGATATTCATGATGGAAATCATCGCTTTTACTATTTCAAGCCTTGTTTTGCCTCATATTTCGAAAGAGGCGTTCGAAGCTGAGAGTGAATTGAAAATCGCTGAACTGCAAACCGCAGGGGAGGCCTGAAGGGCTATGCCGCTCGACAGAAAAAGGGAACAGGGGCCTTTGAAGCATGTATTCGGGCCTGTATCGTCCAAACGGCTTGGGCAGTCGCTCGGTGTGGATCTGCTGCCAATGAAAAGCTGTACCTGGAACTGCGTTTACTGCCAGATCGGAAGAACGAAGCACTATGTAACCGATCGCTGCGAGTTTTACCCAGCAGAAGAGATACTGAAAGAGATCCGTAACGCCCTTCAGACAGGCACGCATATAGACTGGATAACTTTTGTCGGATCGGGAGAAACCCTTCTTTATAAAGATATCGGTTACCTGATCGAAGAAGTTAAAAAGATGACCGCAATTCCCGTTGCGGTCATAACCAACGGCTCCCTTTTTCATCTGGAGGAAGTACGCAGGGAACTGCTGCACGCCGATGCAGTGCTTCCCTCCCTGAACGCGGGTTCTGAAGAGCTTTATGAGCGTATAGACCGCCCTGCGTCGGGATTCACTTTTCAGCAGCATCTCGACGGCCTGGTAAGGTTTCGCAGAGAGTACAATGGAAAGCTCTGGGTCGAGGTAATGCTGCTGAAAGGTATCAACGACTCCGATGAAGCTTTGTATGAACTTGCCGGAGCGATGAAGCAGGTCGCTCCCGATATGGTACATCTTGTTCTTCCTACACGTCCTGCATCAGAACAGCAAGTCGCCCTGCCTGACGAAGAGCGCATCGATCGTGCTGTAGCGATCCTCTCAACTGCAGCTCCGGTTTTGCATCCGGCAAAAGGCAGCATGGACCTCAGCTGTGCGACCGATCTGCTTGAAGCCGTTACGGCTATTGTCTCGCGTCATCCGATTCAGGATAAGGAGTTATCAGACGCTTTATTTGCCCGTTTTTCCGGCGACCAAGCGCAGGTCGAACAGGTCATGAAAGAGCTTTCCTTCAGCGGCAGGTTCGGCACCGTGGAGCGGGGGGGAGACGTTTACTGGATTCCTTCATAGTCCGCCCAATTGTTCGGAGTTTCATACCACCGAACCTGTCTCAGTATCACTTCTTCCGGCAATTGGTCTTTTATCTGATAAAAAGCCCATTTTGCAAGGCATTCGGCGGTAGGAGGTTCATCGGTTATCAGTATCTGCGTATTGCGTTTTCTGATGAATTCCAGGTCTTCATAGTCATGCTTCCAGACCGCAAATCCATGGTCAAGCACGTCATGGATGTGACGGACCATGATTTCCTTGAGGAATTTAAAATCCATTACCATTCCCTCTTCTCCATCTCCTTCACGGCTGATTATCGGTCCTTCAACGGTGGCTACAATGACACCGCGATGTCCATGCAGCTGATTGCAGAAAGAAAAGATGTTCGGAAGCGTGTGGCCGTAATCGATCTCGATTTTACGTGATATGCGCATTGTTGCAGAGTGTTCTCTTGAAAATTTCTGTTTTGCATGCAAAGTGTAATAAAAAAATCTTTTTTGGTAATACTATTGGCAAGATGTTGTGCGGAAATTTTGCGGGTTTTGTTTTTTTACCGACTGAAAATATAATATGCTTAAAGAGGTTGGCCTGAAAAAGGGTTCTTTCGTTTCAGGATTTATTATCTATATCGAATTGCTGCTGAAGGGAATGAAGAGTATTGCTGTGAAAGTCAGCCTGCATGAAAGTGCGGCGGTTCCAGGACTGTTCTATACGGTCAGGGTCAGTTCAAGAGCGGTTCATCCCCGTCTGAAAATGGTTCCCCATGAAGGGCTTGTTGTAGTTGTGCCGCTGCGTTACGACATGCGGCATGTCGACACGCTTGTCGTGCGCCACTGCGACTGGATAGGAAACGCCATGGCAAGAATAGAAAGTGTCCATGCCTCAATGGATCCCGCATCTTCGGCATTGCTTCCTGAGGTACTTACCTTTCAGTGCACGAAGGAGCGGTGGCGGGTGGTATATCATGAACAGGAAGGCATCAAGAGAGTGAAGATTGTCGAAAGGCCAGGCAGGGAGCTTGTGCTTCGAGGCAGAATTGAAAATGCCGAACTCTGCAGGTCAGCTCTCAGGGTGTGGGTGAACAAAAAAGCCGGACACGATCTGCTGCCGCTGCTTGGGGATCTTGCCGGAAAACACCGCTTCCGTTTTGAAAAGGCGGTCGTCCGCCTTCAGAAATCCCGATGGGGGAGCTGTACCTCGAAAGGCACCATATCGCTCAATTCGAAACTGCTTTTTCTGCCCCGGCCTCTTGCAGAATCGGTTATGCTGCACGAGCTGTGCCATACGGTTCATATGAACCATTCGGTAACATTCAAAGAGCTTCTTACCGCCAGCGATCCATCATGGAAAGAGCACGATCGCGAACTGAAGACGGGATGGAAATTCGTGCCGCGCTGGGTGGAAGTCTGACGCGGCCTGAAAAAACGTTTTCCCCTTACGCATCATTCCTTCCCTGATTCGCTTCTAATCTTTTTCAAGTAAGTATAAAAAGCCTTACATTACACTGCAAATTCTATCCCCCTGTTTTTCGAAAAGTTATAACTATGTCCGAACGCCCTGCGTTGTTCAGTCAACCATTTCGGCCTTAAAGGTCACCCTTGCGCCGGTTTCCGGGGCCTTTTCATTTCATTTGTCAGGCTTTATCGATAGTACCCCCCATTACACAGGAAATAAGTTGTTGTATGAACATTGTTGATCTTCTCCGCTCATCTTCCAGACAGGGAACACAGGTTTCACGATTCAATATCATTGCTGCGGCAATCATAGGCGCTTCCGGACATTTCATGCTTTTTTTCGTCTATAGGTACCTGCTGTATAACGATTGGGAGAACCTTCCGGTAAGGCTTGTCGGGGTTGCGCTCTGTATCGGAGTGCTTTTCAGGCTTAAAAACCCTGAGTTCCTGGGAAAGTATTTTGTCTTCTACTGGCACCTTATGCTCATTTACGTACTCCCGTTTATTATTACGCTCTTTCTTCTCAAGAATAATTTTCAGGATCCCTGGCTTAACTGGGAGATTTTCATGATTTTCGTCCTGATGTCCTTTGTGCCGAACTTCGTGATGTTCCTGTTCGATCTGATTATTGGCTTGGTCATGGCTTTTGTTGTTTTTCTCCTGCTTCCTCCTCCTGTCGAACTCGCCGTCCAGTTCAATGTTTTCCAGTATGGCATCGTTGCCGTATTTTCGATTTTTGCCGGTTACATGTTCAGCCTGAGCAACATAAGGGCACCTCTATTTATTATGGGGGAGCTTAAATTATTATAAAATATAAAA
>DYNE01000144.1 GCA_020721225.1 Pelodictyon luteolum
TATACGCCTGATCTGGCAACTACCCTGCTTTCGCCGTCATCATTTTTTCCTGAAAACGTTACGGATTTCTCAGCCTGAAGCACTATATCCGCGCCTTTACCGGTTCCTGTTGTACTGCTGCTGATAACAGAACCATCAGTTACGGATATGGTATCGCTTTTTATATCAATCTGTTCACCATCTTTATTTCCCAGTGTTTCGGATCTGATACTACTGTCTTTTGCTGTGAACTCTCCGCTGCGGATAAAAATACTCCCGCCGCCGATACCGCTTGCGTTCAAGTCTGACTTATCTGAAAGGGAAATGGTGCTTTTCTGCTGTGATGTAACTTCCAGCCCGGAAGCGCCGGGAATAACCTCACCTTCAGATTTAACAGATGCCAGATTGATCCGTCCGCCCGGAGCATGGAAAGTTGCTGCGTTAAGTTCAATATCTCCGCCGATCAGCGATATTTTTTTTTCTTCAGACACTCGGAGTTTTGTGCCATCAACCGAAATTTTTGCCGGTTTATCACTCAGAAATCCGAAAGCCGCCGGTGCATCAACAGATAAAATTTCATCTGCCATAGGCTTTACATAAAACCGCTCATTATCGCCCATTTTCAGATAATCCGCCGTGCTGACATGAAACGAGCCGCTCAGATCAAGCGAGGCATTGCTTCCAAACATGACGCCTGCCGGATTGAGAAAATACAGATCTGCGCCGGGAATAGTCGAAGCAAGCTTGCCGTCAATCCAAGATGCGCTCCCGCCGGTAACGCGGCTGATGATGTTTTTCACAGAAGCCGGACCCGAATATGTCGCGCTTTCTCCGTTGTGAATATTGAACTGCTGAAAGCTGTGAAAAAGATTTGCGCCGGTTTGCTTGCCGTATTCGGGCTTGATTTGATAATCCGGTCCCGGCAGATCAATCTTTCCGGCAGTGCCGATAGTTCCGTCAAGTTTTATGCCTTGTGGATGTGTTCCGTCTGCATAAACCGGCGGCGTTAGCAGAAGACTTAA
>DYNE01000057.1 GCA_020721225.1 Pelodictyon luteolum
CAACTGCCAATTTCCTTTCGTGCAAATTCGTGTAATTCGTGGGCAACTCCCCCTCATCACCATTCATCTTCTCCTGTCAGGCAATCATGCACAATACAAGTTCGTCAAGAGCGAAGCAAAGCAGCCGGCAAACCGAAGACAAAAAAAAGCCCCCGTGGCACCCGGGGGCTTTTTGAAAGAACAACACAACCTGAGAACGGAGAACAAACAATAATCTTTCACTAACTATACTTAATCTAAATTTAATTTAGATTAAAACCTAACAGTAGATATTTTTTTTCATAAAAAACCATCAAAAACATCGGCCACTTGCAGATCAATGTATCTTATTTTTATATTGTCTTATTATTAATTTTAAAAAGAAAACAACGAACTATGAAATTTATCTCGTTCCGTATTTCCCGCAATATCGTCAGTTTGCTCAACATCTCTGCTGTCCTGCGTATCGCACTGCTTCTCTTCATGCTCGCCCCGACACTTCAGGCCTGTTCTTCAGACAGGAAAAGCCAACCCGTTGCAACGACAGACACATCGAAAAAAACAGGAGTGCTTCTGGTGAGCCACGGATCGCCGTCAAAGACCTGGCGTGATGCCCTTTTCGATCTTGAAAAATCCGTCACCCCGGAAATACTGGCCAATGGCAACATTGCCGGCATTAAAACCGCTTTCATGGAATACAATGAACCATCGATCGCCACGCGCCTTAAAGAGTTCGACAAGGAAGGGTACTCGGATATTATCGTTGTTCCTCTTTTCCTGACCGTCAGCCCCCACTCGTTTGACGACCTGCCGACCATAATAGGCCAGAAAGAGGATCCCCGGTCCATGGAAACGCTGAAACTCGAAAAGATCGAAAGATACAAGCCTGTGGCTGCGATACACATGACTCCCCTGCTCGATTTCGGCGATGCGCTGCAAAAAAATGTCGTCAGGCGAGTCAAGGCCCTTTCAACAAACGCTTCGAACGAAGGGCTGATACTTATCGGGTATGGTGACGAAGATTATGAAAAGGAGTGGAAGGAGCTGTTTGACAAAGTCGGCGCTTCGGTAAAACAGGAAACCGGCATCGATGCATATAGTCATGCCTGGTGCGGCCATATAGTCCGGTACCGCTCCGACTCGACCACTGCTGCCGTCACAAGAATGCTGAAACGAAAACAGCATGCCATTGTCATTCCGGTGCTCGTCGCCCACGATGAGAACTTTCAGGTACGAATCATCGGCTCGGGTCTTGAAAAAGCATCCGCAGACAAGAACAGAATTCTTTACAAACCTGATGCGCTGCTCCCCGATCCATCTATCGAAGAGTGGATCGTTAGCACCGTAAAAAACACAATGAACGCAATGACATCGTCACCGGGCAAATAAGCGGCAAACACTGATGATTAAATTTGAAAAAGCAAGAAAACTCAATAACGTCCTGCACCGCGATCTCGGGTATTTCTTTGCTGCGCTGATCATAGCGTACAGCCTTTCCGGAATTGCGCTGAACCACGTAGATGACTGGAACCCGGATTTCTTCATCGAAAAAAAACAGATCGAAGTTGAGCGTACATACAGGAAAAACGAAATAACTCCCGACCGCATCGAAGCGTTCAGCGCGCTGGCCGGAGAAAAAGAATATCGGTTGTACGACTTCCCTTCGGAAAGGCAGGTCAAGATCTACTACAAAAACGCGACACTGCAGATCGACCTCGGAAGCGGCAAGGGCACTTATGAGAAGGTATCGCGACGCCCCCTGTTCTATCAGGTCAACGTGCTGCACCGAAACAGCGTCGAATGGTGGAAATGGGTATCGGACCTCTTCGCCCTCATGCTAATAGCCATTACCGTGACCGGCATGTTCATGCTCAGGGGAAACAACGGCCTGAAGGGCAGAGGTAAATGGCTTCTTGCCGCCGGAACCATGCCCCCTCTCATCGCCGTTATCGCACAGCAATTCTGAGGACGCTTCCGCTCCATCCACTCATCCTGCCGGACATACATAATAAAGCCCGGCAGTTTTTTTCACACCACCATGAACACAATGCCCTGCAATTTCAACTTCTTCCGATGCATGCAGTTCCTGATGCTACTCCTCATAACAGCCTGCACTTCCGGCGAAAATCCTGCTGCTGACGGCAATCCTGAGAACGAGGGAACAAAGAAAACAGCCATCTTGCTCATCAACCACGGATCGCGTTCCAACGAATGGAAACGGCAGCTGCTCGAACTGGAGCGGCGGGTATCTTCCCGTGTTGCGGCTATCGAAGGAATCGACACGCTTTCGACAGCCTTCATGGAACACGCGGAACCATCGATAGCTGCCTCACTCAGAAATCTTGACCGGAAAGGCTATACCGACATCATCGTCATCCCGGTTTTCCTTTCGGTAGGCACTCATGTATTTGACGACATCCCTACCATTATCGGTCAAAAACAGAATCCGACCACCATCGAACAGATGAAACTCGACGGGATCGAACACTACATTCCTCTTGCCCGTACACATCTTTCAAGACCGCTCGAATTTTCCGAGCTGATAGGAAAAAACGTCCTGAGAAGAGCTCAAGCACTTTCAGCCAATCCATCTGAAGAGGGGCTTGTGCTTGTCGGGTACGGATCGAGCGGATTCCAGGAAAATTGGGAACATCTGTTCAGAAATACCGGAAAGCAGGTCTGCAAGGAAGGCGGATTCGGCGAATACACAACGGCATGGTGCGGTCATGTCGCACACTACAGCCCCGACAGCACGGCATCAGCAATCAGGCGTATCCTCAAGAAGCATGAACGGGCTATCGTGATTCCCCTGCTCGTCTCGTTCAGCGAAAAATTCCAGATCGGGATTATCGGAGAAGGGGTCAATGCTGTTGACGACAATGAAAAGCGGGTGCGCTACAAACCTGATTCGATTTTGCCGGACGGGGAACTCGAAGCGTGGATCGTAAAGATGGCGAAAACACATGCTGCGGCCATCCGAACCGGAAAAACCCTGCAATAAGCGATATAAAAAAAACCCTGACGAACCGCGCAGTACGTCAGGGCTTCGGAAAGAAGGGAGAAGTACCTGTCAGATCTTCACCCTCAACCCCGCGAGAAACTCGGTGCCATCAAGATCATACTCATCGGCAATATTCTCTTCACCAAATATGTTGTCGATCCTGATAAACGCCTCTGCCTGGTCGGTGAACTTTTTGGTCAGGGTTGCGTTGCACACCCAGAAACCGTCAAGCTTTGCAGTATTGACCGCATCGGAATACCGCTCACCGGTATAGGAAGCTTCAAAACCGAGCGTCAGGGAAGCGGGACAGAACGTGAAATTCAGGCCCGAAATGAATTTGCTTTCAGGTTCATAGATCAGCTCCATCCCGGTGAGTTTGTCTTCCGTATCGAGCCAGGTATAGCCGACCTTGGCCGACACGCAGTCGCTGATCCTTGCGTCGAGATTCAGCTCAACCCCCTGGGTCATCGCTTCGTCGACGTTTTCATAGTACATATGCATCCTTCCTGCAACCCGCCTTACCGAGCTTTTGATCATATCCTCAAGATCATTCCTGAACCAGGTCGCCTTCGCGACGATGCCGGGGTTGAATGCGTATTCGACCCCCAACTGGTATCCGATCGATTTTTCGGGCTTCAGATCGGGATTCGGATGCACCGTAATTGTCCCCATCATCCATTCGTCATAGAGACTCAACAGTGACGGCGCCTTGAATGCCCGGCCGACCGATGCCCGGAATTTGAGGTCATCGGTCGCCTTGAACATCACGCTGGCTTTCGGATTGATCTCCTCGCCCCACCGTTCATGGGAATCGAGACGCGCTCCGAGCACCAGTACGACGGGAGACAGATCGATCTCATCCTGCAGATAGAAGCTGTTGAGGGTCTGGTCTATCTTGCTGTTCCGGCCAGCAGAAACATAGTAGTCGCGTCTTTCGTTCCAGAACTCGTAACCCGCAGTCATGAGGTGACTGTCGAAAAGCATTCGCGAATAGAGCAATTCGAATTCATAGTTGTCCAGTACGGTATCATCCGTCCCGGTCTTGTAATTGAAATCGAAAAAAGAGCCTCGGAGCTTGACCGACGAGAGAGCGTCAGGGGCCCAGTCAAGCATCGCGTTGATGCCATATCTCTCCTGTTTTGTATCCTGATCGGGCATATCCTGAAACGAATAGTAGGGTTTGAGGCTGAACTTGGCCTTTTCGGACAGTTTCAGCGATACCGTACCCTGCAGTATATGTTCATTGTAGCTGTCCAGCTCCTCGTCAACACCATCCGACTCCCTGTAGGTATAGCTGAACCTTGTCTTGAGATTTTCGGAACCTGCACCACCGGACATGGAACCAACCACCGTTCCCCGTGAACCCATGGCAATCGACCCTGAAAATTCGGGTTTATCCGTCCCGTTCCGGGTAATGATATTGACCACCCCGCCAACGGCATCGCTGCCATAAAGTGCCGATGCAGGGCCTTTGAGGATTTCGATACGCTCGATCATATCGATGGATATCTGCTGCAGGTCGATCGCATTCTGATGGCCACCCAGCAGCCTCTGGCCGTCCACAAGCACAAGAGTATATTTCGCATTGAGTCCGTAAACCCTGACAGTTCCCTTGGAGCCCCATCCGCTGGAGGTTTTCCCGACGAGCAGGCCGGTTGTCTGGTCAAGCGCATCCTGTGCCGTCTGGACATTCCGCTTCAGCAGCTCTTCCCTCGTGATGACCTCCGCATCGACCGGCACGTCGCCAAGCGTGTGCGGGGTCTTGGTTGCGCTGACCACGATCTTGTCAAGTACCGCAGACTGTTCCGTGTCCGTGTCCGTCTCCGCCTGCGCCTCTGCGGCAAATCCAGCTGCAGCAAGCACCATGAGAGCGCGGCAGGCTTTCTTTCGTAATCTTCTATTATTGAACATAACTGTTTGACCTTCATGAAAGCACACTCCGGATATCCGGTAGCCAGCCTCGATTGGTATGGTTGATTGAGCCCTGCTTGTACAGTAGCGTGTTATCGACAACAAACATAATTTTCATCTGTTATGCAGCACCCGCACATGTTGGTCGGCGTCTTCAATCAGTATCATCGCTATGGCAACAAAACCGAAAACGGCGACAAACACATAATCGCTCCACGACCTCACACTCTTTCGGAATCCTGACCGGGTAACACGTATGAAAGCGACAAGCGCGAAAACACTGCCGGCAAGCACTGCCGACAAATCTCCTCCTGGCCCTGCACGCATGTCTCGGAAGGAAGACCCCGGTATTCCACTGACGATCTGCAGCGGGAAAAGAAAAGAGGCGATGGTATCGAGCCGGCGCATTGAACCAGCATAGTCCGAATCCTGCGGCTGGACGTATCGACGAACAACTTTGAAATCGGGGGTCATGGCAATGCCTTCAATTCCCGACCCCGGCATACCGGGACTCTCGATGAACACGGAGGTATAGAGAATATCGGACCATATCGCAAGTCTGAGCGCATCGGCATCGAATTTCCCGATCGGCAGCCGCTTGAGCCGTCTCTCCTTCTGCATGATGGCATACAGGGCGTCATCGGTTGCGACAAAACCGAAAAACTCTTCACGATGATGCTCGTTGACAGCTATGTACCTTACCTTGCCGCTGATCTGCTGCTGCAGGCGCCGGCATGATGGTTGCCCGTCAACCATCTGCATCTGAAACAAGAACCCTTTCGAATCAGCAATAAAATATCCCGCATCATACCGCTTTCTCACATCAGGATTTCCGCCCAGCTCCATTACGGGAAACACAAAACCTGCCGCGCGGAGGGCTCGGGTAAAGCTGCTGGTTTTAAGACTGTCCACCTTACCGTCACGGGGCGTCAGGAATTCAATGCCGTTTCCGGATGACGAAACCCTGAAAAAATCATCCGGTTTCTGCATTCTTGCGCCATGAGGTTTCGACTCAATGAGCATATGCAGCATCGGTGGAGGAGCATTCCAGTCTTCGGAAAACAGCCGCATGAACTGCCAGGACCTTTCAGCGTCGAACGGAGAAACTGCCAAACCTGCGATCGTTTCAGGAAACGCATCCCATTTGACAAGGTCCCTGACATACAGAAACGGCAGCGCTGCACGATACTGCTCCCTGCCGAGAGGATATCCGTTTTCCCTCCAGTATCGCTGTCCGTCATTCGACTCCGGAACTGAACCGCTCCATCTTCCGCTGAGAACGAACTCTTTGTAAACAGGACTGAAATGCATTGACATATGAGGTTCAGCAGGCACCACAATCCTCCAGTAGAGAGAAAGGCTCAGCACACTGAGCCCGCAAATCCCGAGAAACAGCGATACAATACGTGCAAAAGAATAAAAATCCCGGCGTTCAGGCTTTCCCATATAAAACAGTATGGAATAGAAGGCCATGAAAACATACAGTGCCGAAACGATGCTGTAAACCCCGAATGAATACCTGAAAAGGCCATAAGCGCTCATTTCCCCCAGTAATTTCCACAGCGGGTAGAACCCTGCGATAGTCAGAAACCTGACCGATATGCTGCCGCTGCAGAAAAATGCCACAGCAGCGAAGTAGGCCACAATACCGAGAATGCTCCATGGCAGTACCGTCAAAAGAACCGGCACCATTATATCCGCAGGAAAATGAAAATACTGCATGGTCGCCGAAAGCAGGGCAAACGCAGTTGCGTTGAGCAGCAGCAACAGCGATAAGCCCGTTACAAGCATGACTGAAACGATATAAACAGGATTGAGGGGTGTATGAAAAAGCAATCGTAAACGCCGGCCCCTCGATTCAGGCCATGCCTGAAGAAAGCCGATCGTGACAGAACAAACTACAAGAAGCATATACTTGTCGAAAAATCGGAGCTGTTTGAACACCACGCCCTCCCAGAGGCCAAATGCCCCATATTCCCGCTGCAGGGAATGGAGGGTAAGAAAAGTGTCGCCTGCTGCATAGCACAACAACAGCGGTAGAATCCATATTCCTTTCCGAAGTTTTATCCACTCCTTCTGCAACAGGGAAATCAATTGGTGTTTCGTCATCTGCTGTTTCTCAATATTTTCCGGTAAGCCCGATAAAGGCATCTTCAAATGTCATTGGTATCTCCTCGAAACCTTCACAGGGAACATCGAGATAATCGAGATACTCTTTCAGTGCAGCTTCAGCCAGAAAGCCGTAAACCGTCGTCGTGCGGGAAGTATGTTCTATCGTGCGCACAACATCATCCGGTTTCATCTGCAGGGAAGCAGGCGTTCTCGCGAAAGTGAAACCATGGAATTTTTCCATGAACTCCTTTTTCGCCATGCAGGCGCAAACAGATCCTTCTTTCAACACCACCATGCGGTCGATAATCCTGTCGAGCTCCTGAACGACATGCGACGTCAACAGAACGGTCGTACCATGAAGGGTTACATATTCCCTAAGAAAATCAACGAACAGCCTGCGATACCCGACGTCCAGCCCCATACTGTAATCATCGAGAATCATCAGTTCGGGCATCTGCGCCATAATCAGCCCAAGCACCACCTGTGAACGCTGACCGTTCGACATCGCAGACAACCGCCTTGTTTCCGGCATATGCATCCGTCCGATCAGATCATAATAAACCTCGCAATTCCACCTTGGATAAAAAGGCGCGTAATAACGCTCAAGTTCGGATACGCTCATAAAATCGTACTGCACGAAGCCCTCCTGCAAGAGGCCGATACGCGAACGAACTTCGGGAGATAGCGCATGACTTTCCTCACCGAGCACCCGGCAGGCACCTCCTGACGGGCGTAAAAAACCCATAAGAATATTGATGACAGTGCTCTTGCCTGCACCGTTTTTTCCAAGCAGACCGAATATGCCCCCGGCTTCAACACTGAAAGTCAAACCATGAAGCACAGGCTTCCTGCCGTAGGCATGCCGCAGGCCTTTACACTCTATAAGCGATTCCATACTTACTGTCAACTCCATTGAACTACATGAAATAAAAGCTGCCGGCGAACGCCGGGCATGACCGGCAGCACGGATCAACCGCTAAAAATCGCATCGGAAACCGACGTAATAACCCCGGCCGCGAACCGTCCCCCCTTCCGCAACACTGGTGCCTATGCTTGCATTGAACAGGTTAAAAACGTCTGCCGTAAGCGTTGCCGTCAATACTTCGGATTTGTAAAGATCCATCTCGACCGAAAGATCCGACATGAATCCGCCCGCAATATTCCCTATGACATATGCATCGTAATACCTCGATCCCGTTTCATCAAGCCAATAGGAACTTGCGCTCTTGTCGCTTCCGGTTGTCGTCCCATATGGAGTTTCTCTATTGATACGCTTGTCAGGCCTCAACCCTTTGCTCCAGTCGCGCCAGCGGTTGACAGAATAAACACGAAGCTGATCGTTGAAAAAACTTCCCTGCCAGGTAAAAGTGATCGCCAGGGGCGCATTGAAGTTATCGGCAGGCATTGTCGCGCGCAACATCGGTTCTCCGTCATAATAGACAAGGAAGTACTCTCGTTCGACGCCGTTGGATTCTGCAAACGCATTATCGTAATAGTTGCCGTTGAAGGTTTTAATCCACGATTTGGCTGCTCCCAGCGTCAGAGAATGCTTTCCCCGGTCTCCGGCATCGAAGGCATAGGAAATATCGGCAGACAGGCCTTCATAGGACCCTTTGCCCTCGTTGGTCATCCAGCTCCTGTAATCGCAGGATCCATCCGGATAATCGATCCGCTCAACCCTGTTCAGAAGCTGCTTGCGATGATCGCGTTTAACAGCCTTGAACCCGTAACTGAACTCCCCGACGCTGCCGACAATACCGCCCATCACCTCGTCGGAGTAAGGAGTATCAAGTCCGTCAGTTTCAAAGCTGTAATCGGCACTGACGTTGTCGGTAATGGTCTGCGTCATCACCCCTGTCGATTTGGCTGTTTTCCACTGATTGTTCAGATAGGGACGGTACCGGTCGAAGGCGTAAGCCCTGAGTGCGGTACCATAATAGCGGTTGTAGCCCGAGACAAGACGAAACATACTGTTGCCGAACGTATCGAATTCCGCTTTCAGGCGATGTGCGATATCGGCATTACCGGTAAAGTCATCGTAATCGATCCTGAAACCGGGAGTAAAAAGCAGTCGGCCAAGTTCGAGGTCTGCCGAAGCATAGTAACCCAGCGTCGCGAGCGATTTCGACTGATCGTGCTCAAGGTATCTGGTCAACGTATGCGTAATTATCGTCGGCGTTTCGACGTAAATATCGGCTACCGCCTCCTCGTTCCACATATCGAGCGCTTCCGCAGTGAATTCGAGACCTGTTGAAAAGCCCTTCAGCAGGGGCAGCTCCAGAGGAACAGACTGAAAATCGACCCTGAAAGCGGCCGTTCTGTTTTCATTGGTCGCATCGCCTACCCCGCCGTACTGCTCCGCATCCTTTGTGCCTGTATTTGAAGAGGAGTAGCGATAATTGGTCTCGTTGTCCCTGCTGTAACCGTTCTCCTGCCATGCCGCTTTTGCCTCGATGACACCAAGATCGGTCGTCCAGTCCGCACCAAGGGCAAGCCTGAAGGCCTCGTTATTGATCTCCCAGTCGCAGTCCGCCCATGCCGCCCGCCAACGCCTTTCTTCGTACGGGGCATACGTTGCGTCTACCGTCAGCCTCAACCTGTCGGAAGGCCTCGCCACCAGCTTGAGAAAATAGTTTTCGGCGGTTCTGTGCTGATCGTCGTCATCATAGCTGTATGTCGTCAGGCCTATCCGATCCCTCCTGACGAGCGGCATGACTGAATGCTGCCTCAATGCAGCAACCATCAGAGCCACCGTTTCGGAAAGAGGACCATCGGCTATCGCGGTCAGCCTGTATATAGAAAAATCCGGCTGGTCATCCGGCTCTTCCGAATCGCCATCGACTCCCCGCATGATAAACCAGTCGCTTCGGGTATGCTTTCCGCGCAGGGCAAAATGCCAGTGGTCCGTACGCGGATCCCTGATCTCGGCGCTGACGACGCCACCGGTAAAGCCGCCGTATTTAGCCGGAATATTGCTTGAAAAGACCGAAACGGATTCGACAAGAGCGGTATCGTAAAAAAGGTTCTGTTCGGCGCCATGAACACTGAGATCGTTAAAACTGGCGCCCGCATTGTTATCTTCGGCGCCAAGGCCGCTCGGATTGAAGGTATTGGTATTGCCGATACCGTCTACCACGAACGCATTTTCATAGGGCTTGGCCCCGCTGATGGAAATCTGGGGGGGCCTTATCTCGCCGGCCGTGAGACTGCTCTCTGCATCGTTCGAAAACTGCACATCCGCCATCCCTTTGAGCGCCCCGGTTATGGATCCGCTATAGTTCGGCATTGCCCGTAACGAATCTCCCGTCAGCTCGCTCCTGCCGGGAGCTTTCTTATCATCAAGAACCGTTATCTGCCTGAGGGTGTAATCTGACCGTTTTCGCGCTCCTTCTTTTTCTTCAGCAGTCACATTACCGGCATATCCTGCGACAAGCAGCACCATAAGCATCCTGCAGGCTATCTTTCCCAATCGTCGCTGGTTGAACATAGCTGTTTAAACCTTGCCGAATGCAAACTCCGGAATTCCGGTCGCCAGCTTCGATACTGTAATGGTTTGCGCTCTGCAGGTACAGTCGCATTGTTTTTTCTCTCAAACACGCTCTTTTCGGACGCATCAATGCTGATGGTCGCCAGGCTTCATGGCGGGATCGTACTGATCCCATACCCATTCCGATACCGCTCGCAAGTCGGACTCAGGAAGACTCATGGCCGGCATCAGCCCGAAACGCCTGATTGCCTCCTCCTGGCATACAGCTTTCGACGCATCGGGCTTTTTCATGAAAGCCACCATGCAATCCACCGCTTCGCGCTTGCTTTTGAACGCTTCACGATAGTGCCTCGCAAGTCCTTTTACCGGCGGAGCAACTTTAGGCGGGGGCGCAAGGGAGTGGCAGACCATGCAGCGGCTGCGATAGATTGACTCCCCTTGAAGCCCATCAGCGGCCGAAACCTTGCCGGAGCCCCGGGCATCAACCGTCGCCGCCCCCGCAAACAGGCAAAACAGAGCTCCGCAAACAGCTGCGCTTGCTGAATAGTTCTTCGTGATCATATGTTGTGATTACAGATTCAGGCTGATTCCGCCATAGTAGAAGGTACCGGTACTTCCCGGACCATAAACGTTGCCGTATGCATCCTCAACCTTCCTGTCGAATACGTTATCGACTCCGGCAGAGACCTTTACCTGCGAGGTAAGGGTTTTTGATGCCTGCAGATTCACCATGGAATATCCGGCGCTTTTCACCCCGGCGCCGTAAGAACGGGTACCGATAGTCACAAGCCGGACGCTCCCGTTGAAACCTGCCGGCTTATTTCGCCAGGCAAGCTTAAGCACATTGGACAGATCCGGCACATAGAGCAGATCCTCGCCGGTCTCTTTGTCCTCGCTCTCAAGCCAGGTCAGCTCATCGGAAAGCTCGAACCCTCCCGGCAGCTTCAGGGATGCCGATACTTCGAGCCCCTGCGTCATCGCATCGGCGATATTCTCCATGCTGTTGATCGGAATTTTCGGATTTTTACCTTCATATCGTCCGGTAAACACCTCTGCTATCATATCCCTGATATCGTTCCTGAACGCCGTCAGGCCAAGCGATAATTCTCTGTGTTTGAGATCGGCACCGACCTCCCAGGTCCTCGACGCTTCCGGCTCGAGATCGGGGTTAGGAATGAGTATCCGGTTGATAGTATAGGGCGAACCGGAATAGAGCTCGAAAGCGGTCGGAGCGCGGAAACCTTCGCCATAGGCTGCACGCAGTCGAAGCAGATCGCTCACTCGATATGCAAGATTGATTCTCGGGCTGAAAACCGATCCGAAACCGGAGTGATCGTCGTAACGAAGCCCGAGAACCGCCTGAAATCTGTCGCCCAGCGACACCTCATCCTGCAAAAAGAGGGCGAAATTCTCAATCTCGCTCTCAAGGCCGTCGTCAGTCCGGTCATCCGCTCGGTACTCCATTCCCGCAGTCACGATATGACTGCCTGTAACCTTTCCTCTCCAGCGGCCTTCGTACTGAGTCGAAACCTGTTCCACATCGTGCAGTTCTGACGCCGTATTGTCGCGGGGAATCAGTTTCAGTCCCCAGTCGTATTCTGAACGCGACAGGCGCAGCAGCAGCTCCGAACTTTCCCCCAACTCATGCTGCAGTTCGAGACTGCCGGTAAACCGGTCGGAATTGTTGTACCAGTCGTTCTCCTTGTTTCTCTTTGGACGGATGCCCTCGCGCTCGACCTCCGCATAGATCGCCCCAAGGCTGACCACGGTACGATCGCCCGCCTGCCAGACCAGACGACCGGCGCCTGATGCGATGCGCATGTCATCGCCATCGGTTTTCCTGTCGGCAGAATCAAAATCGAAACGCCCCTTATCGGAGAAAGAACCAGCAAGAACATACCCGAGCGAACCGGTACTGCCGCTGACGCCGGCATCGAATACCGTCTCTTCTGCTTCGCCATGGCGGCTTTCGCCGTAACGGGAACTCAACCATGCCTTCGACTGGCCGGAAGGCTTCTTCGTTATAACATTGATAACGCCGGCAATGGCATCGCTGCCGTAGAGGGCAGAACCCGGTCCGCGTACGATTTCAATTCGCTCGATGATGCCGGCAGGAATTTCAACCAGATCAACCTTATCCTGAAAACCGGAAGGCAACCGTACGCCATCGAGCATGACCAGCGCGGAATTACTACCGAGCCCCCGCATCCGAACGACGCTCTGTCGACCGCTGGTCGGCTCAAGCGTAACGCTCTGGGCCTCGGAGAGAACCTGATGCAGCGTCTCTGCCCCCATCTCCTCAATCTCGCCTGCCGTGATGACCTCTATAGCCGCCGGAACCTTACTGACGGAAGTCTCCGCAAGAGTCGCAGTCACGACGGTCTCTTCGAGCGTAAAGCGCGACCGGCTTTCTTCTGCACGAAGAGGTGTCGTAGCAGCAAGCAGCAGCGCCAACAGAACGTATTCTCTTTTTTGGCTCCTCGCTGTTTCAAGTGGGTGATGATATCAGAAGCGTATATTGTG
>DYNE01000103.1:0-1417 GCA_020721225.1 Pelodictyon luteolum
CTTCAACGCTAATCAAATGTGAGCCACCTCCGCTAATGAAAAATGATCCACCGGCTCGATCTCTTTTTTCCTGAAATCCTGTTTTTCCCCTCTTTTTTATTTTCCCATCTGATTACCGATCTGCTCAATGAAGTAAATTTGTTGAGGAGATCACCATGGCCGAGAGGCGCAAATGCAAGCACTGTCACAAGAGTTTTAGCCCTCGTCCGCAAAATCCTGATCAGCAGTATTGTTCGGAACCGGACTGCCAGCGGGCCCGTAAACGAATTTGGCAACAGCGGAAATTACTCGCCGATGCCGATTATCATGCCAACCAGCGTGCCGCCCAGAGCATCTGGCAAAAGAAGAATCCCGACTACTGGTCAAAATATCGACAGAGGAATCCGGTTTACGTGGAGCGTAATCGCGCAAATCAACGGGACCGGAACCATTATCGGAACTGGCAGGATAAAGGTCGGTCGGCAATTGCAAAGATGGACTCGTCAATATCTGAAAGCTCTATTATTCCAGGACGATACCAGTTGCGTAGGATAGATAGCGGCAGGATTGCAAAGATGGACGCGTTAATTGTTGAAATCAACCTTTTTTCAAGTGGTTAGTTGACCTCTCGCCGTGATTGCAAAGAGAGGACTCGTAAGCTTTTGGGTAGTTTTCCGGTTAATTAAGTCGGATGGAAAAGCAAAACGTTGATCTTCACCTGCTGGAATTGCGCTACGCCCACATCCGGGTCAAGAATGAGGCGCGGATACGCCGATTGGCGGATTCTATCTCGCGCCATGGCCAGCTCGAAGCGATGTTGACGGTATCCAGCGAGGACAACCGCTTGATTCTGGTTGACGGTTATCAACGGCATGCGGCACTAAAATATCTGGGTAAGGATACCGGTCTGGTTAGGATAGTCGATGAACCGGAAAGCCAGACGCTCTATCAGCTGCTGATCCATCGTGGAGATCGGCAATGGGAAGCGATTGAAGAGGCCGGGTTAATCCAGGAGCTGCATCGTCGGTTCAATTATTCTTTGAGTGAGATCGGTAGCCGGATAGGCCGTGACAAGTCTTATGTGAAACGCCGTATGGATCTGCTGGAATCATTGCCGGAAGAGATTTTATCGCGGGTAATTGCCGGAGTCATCTCGACATGGGCCGCCAGTCGAGTGCTGATACCGTTGGCGCGCGCCAACTCCTCCGATGCAACCAGGCTTGCTTCCCATCTCGAGCGTGAACCGATGTCTACCCGAGAACTGCAGTTGTTTTATGAGCATTACCAGAAGGCTAATCGGCAAGTCCGAGAACGGATGTTGAACCATCCCGCGCTGTTCATCAAATCAATCCAGACTCTTACCGGGAGTAAGAACGAAAGCCCTGAAGAAAAATGGCTGCATGACGCCAAAGTAGTCTGTGCCATTCTGGATCGTCTA
>DYNE01000103.1:1517-3320 GCA_020721225.1 Pelodictyon luteolum
CTATAGCCGTCAACTCTTTATCCAGTACTACCCGAGGTTTACCAGGTTTGAATGTAAAACCTTCCTGACCGAGGCCATGGCGTATATGCAGGGTGCCTGCGAGCGCTGTGTGATCGATAACACCAGCGTGATTGTCAGCCACGGCGCCGGCCCGGATGCCTCGTTTGCCCCGGAAATGGAGGCCCTCGCCAGGATCTACAACGTGCGTTTTTGGGCGCATCGGATTAACGACGCTGACAGAAAAGCCAGGATCGAGCGGCCATTTGACTATATAGAACGAAACTTCCTGGCCGGTCGAACCTTCGCCGACTGGCATGATCTTAACCTCCAGGCCAAGGCATGGTGCGAGCAGGTAGCCAACCGCAAACCAAAGCGCAGCCTGGGAATGAGTCCGACGGAGGCTTGGCTGATAGAAAAGCCTTCTCTGCACCCCTTGCCGAAAGTTTTGCCGCCGGTCTATCTTGCCGAGCAACGGACAGTAGATATCGAGGGATACGTCCATCTCGACACCAACCGCTACTCGGTACCCGACACTTTGATCGGCAAAAACGTCGAAGTCCACAAGTATTGGCAACGGATAGTGATTTATCACGGTCGGATTATCGTTGCCGAACATGACCGGGAGCTTCTGGCGCGGGATAAACGAATCACCAAATCGGGCCACCATCAGCCCTTGACCAGAAAAAAGGCCCATCAGGGAATCAGCACGGAAGAACAAACCCTGACCGGCCAGCATGAATCCCTTGATCGTTATGTCGCTGAACTGAAAAAGCAGGCCCGCGGGCGGGGAATAGTCAAGCTGCGGCGTCTGCTTGACCTCAAAAGAACATATCCCCAGGTCCCGTTTCACAAAGCAGTTGAAGATGCACTTCGCTATGGGCTTTACGATCTTGCCAGACTGGAAAAAATGATCCTGAAAAATACCGGAGGCGATTTTTTCGAACTATAATGAGTGACGAAATTATCGAACTTCTCAGTCAGCTTAAACTTCACGGTATGGCTGCCGGCTTTTCTCAGCTGCTTGCCAAGGCAGAGCGGGAAGGCTGGGGCCATCAACAGCTGATTGGGCAATTGCTCGCGGTAGAACTGCAACACCAGAAAGAACGAAGTGTACTCAATCGTCTCAAGCAGGCTAAAATCCCCTGGGACTGGACCCTCAACACCTTTCCCTTTGAGCGTCAGTCCTCGATTGATCGAACCAGGATTATGACCCTGGCAGGACTCGACTTCATGCAGCGAGGCGAAAACATCATCTTTACCGGTCCAACCGGTACTGGTAAAAGTGGCCTGGCAGCAGGAATCCTCAGACAGGCATTGATCTCCGGTTACAGAGGGCGATTCTACAACGTCCAGAATTTACTGGACGAGCTTTACGCCTCTCTGGCCGACCGCTCAACACCACAATTGCTTATGCGTCTCTGCCGTTACGACCTGCTACTGCTCGATGAACTTGGGTATCTGACCCTGACTCCTGAACAGATGAACAGCTTCTTCAAGCTTATGAAAGAACGTTACGAGGCAGGCCGCCCAACAATCATCACAACCAACTTGGCGTTCGAGCACTGGTACGACATCCTCCAACCCAAGAGCATGGTCGACGCACTGCTCGACCGCCTCCGGCATCGTTGCTGCATAATCGCAATTGATGGAGACTCTCTTCGCACATAAACCGCTCAGTAAATCTAATTATCCTTACCTTACCACCAGCATCACTCTTTCACCGCCCTAAAGAAACTTCTTCCCGCGCAGTCGGTGGATCATTTTTCATTAACGGAAGTGGCTCATTTTCTGTTAGCGGCGAAG
>DYNE01000058.1 GCA_020721225.1 Pelodictyon luteolum
GTCTGCTTGCTGATTACTTTTGTTGCCGCTGTGCTTTTTTCAGCAAAACCTATTTCGTTGCGAATTCTGCTTTCAGAAAGGTTATAGCCCGAATCAGGGTATCGATAAAGGAGAGCGCTGTTCCTTTTGAACTGCTGGTCTGGCCCTTCAGGCTCTTTATCGCCCTCATCGGCCTCGGAGCATTTCTGCACTATTTTCCTCTAACGACCGATCTGAAGGATCCGTTTCGTCATATTCTGCTCATTGTTTCCATCATCGAATTCGCCTGGCTGCTGATGCGCCTGATCATGGTTGTGGAACAGTTCATGCTGCAGCACTATTCCACAACCGTTCGAGAGAACGAGGAATCCCGGAAAATCACGACGCATGTCAGTCTTGCCCGGAAAATCCTCAACGTACTGATTGTGCTCGTTGCCGTATCGGGTGTGCTGATGACTTTCGATACCGTGCGTCAGGTTGGACTGAGCATTCTCGCTTCGGCCGGTATTGCCGGAGTGATTATCGGTTTTGCTGCGCAGAAGAGCCTCAGCACACTTATTGCCGGAATCCAGATTGCCATTACCCAGCCGATAAGGATCGACGATGTGGTTGTTGTCGAAAAAGAGTGGGGGAGGATCGAGGAGATTTCGCTCACCTATGTCGTTGTGCAGCTCTGGGACCAGCGCCGTTTGATTGTGCCGATATCCTGGTTTATCGACCGACCTTTCGAGAACTGGACAAGAACTTCGTCCGAACTGCTCGGGACAGTTTTCATTTACACCGATTATGCCATTCCCCTCGATCAGATTCGCCGCGAACTGGAACGTATCGTAGCCGTATCGCCATATTGGGATGGACGGGTGGTGAAGATGCATGTTACCAATACAACGGACAAATCTGTGGAGATTCGGGCGCTCATCAGTGCGGCTGATTCTTCAGATTTATGGGAGATTCGATGCGTTGTACGTGAACAGCTGATCGAGTTCATCAGAAAAAACTACCCTGGCGATTTGCCGAAAGTAAGGATGGAAATGGATCAACCCGCATCTGCCGCAGCGGATGAGCCTGCGTAACGTTTTTTTTGGGTGTGATTTTTGTGCTTTTTTCCATAGCTTTGGGAGCTGTCGTGAGCATTGCCGTTCCCGATAACTACCGGTGATGGTTCGGCACCATCGTATGAAAAAATTTCGATCATTGTTTTAAAAGGAGAGTACATATGGCTCAAGCCAAGCAGGGAGATACCGTAAAAGTCCATTATACCGGAACGCTCGATGACGGCACCATGTTCGATACATCGGCTGATCGCGATCCTCTTCAGTTTACCATCGGCGGCGGACAGGTTATTCCTGGATTCGATATTGCCGTGCTCGGCATGGAGCAGGGCCAGATCCGCACTACCGTAATTGAGCCTGACGATGCGTATGGTCAGCATAGCGGTGAACTTGTGACGGAAGTCGCTCGCGAACGGTTTCCGGCCGATATGGAACTCGAGGTCGGCCAACAGCTTCAGGTCGGTCTTGCCGACGGGCAGCAGGCAATCGTGATGATTGTGGATCTTTCCGACGAAGCCGTAACGCTTGACGCCAACCACCCGCTTGCCGGACAGCAGCTGACCTTCGAGATAGAGCTTGTCGAAATTGTCTGATCTTTTCATGAGCGCCGGCCACTCTGTTTACGAAAGATGTCGAAGACAGAGTGGTCACTCTCAACAGCATTACTTTCGAGGTGATTTTCTCGCGAACCATCATGCTGCCAATTCTCAGTTACCGTCTTTATACTTTCGCCAGCTCTTGCCTCAACAACCGGGATGTGCTTGATGATCGTCTTTTTTGCGTATCTTGAAGCAAAAGAGTTTTTGTGTTGTATTCAGTTTCCCAGGCAGCTATGAGCGTTACCGGAAATATCCATGCTGTTCTGACCGGCGATCTGGTCAGGTCGTCACGCCTGACAAGCGATCAGAGCCGGGAGGCCATGGCCGAGTTGAAATTCGCCGCCGCCTCGTTCAATGCGGTTTATCCCGGAACAATCCACAAAGAAATGGATACCTTCCGGCACGACAGCTGGCAACTCCTGCTGAATAATCCTGTTTTTACTTTCAGGGCCGCCCTTTTTTTTCGTTGCGTACTCAAAATGAAGTCCAGTGCCGGCATCAAGTTCGATACCCGAATTTCAATCGGTATCGGTACCGTCGATTTCGTGGCGGAAAACCGGATATCCGATTCGCGAGGTCTTGCCTTTACCCTTTCAGGCAGGGGGCTGGATGGTATGAAAAACGCATATCTCGCTTTCGATGGATCATTTGGGAAGCCGGACGACTGGCATGACGTTTCGCTCGGAGTCGTGCCCCTGCTTGACTGCGTGGTTACCGACTGGACTCCTGTCGAATCCGGTGCGGTATCGGCAGCGCTTCTCGGGAAAACACAGCTTGAAACGGCAGATTATCTGCTTGCAAAACAGGACGCTGTTCCTACTCGGCAGGCAATAGGCGATTCGTTGTCGAGAGCGCATTGGGGCACGGTGCACGATGTGCTGGCTCGGCTGGAAGAGAAGATTGCCGGGTCATTGCATTCAGAATATACGCAAGCCTGATGGCTTGCAAATAGCAAAAGAAAGCTTTCAGGCTTGCCTTTCGGGCGTTATTCTGATGGATGAACAACGAAGGGCATCTCAAAAAAAAGTGTGATGAGCGATCAAAGAGTCAAGCTCCAAAAAGAAGCGCGAGTATAGCATTAAAAAATGCCCATCAGTCACATGGAAAAGATCGCCGTCATACTCATATCAGCCCATATACTCGGGGATTTTGTTTTTCAGCCCGACCTTATGGCAAGGAGCAAACAACAGCCGCTGAGCATGCTCCTGCATGCGGCAATCCACGGACTGCTTGCCTGGTTGCTGCTGCAGTCTTTCGGATGCTGGCAGGTGCCTCTCTTCGTCATGCTCGCCCACGGCGCGATCGACCTGTTCAAACAGCGCTATCAGCGGGAAGACCTGAACATGTTTCTCATCGATCAGGCGCTGCATCTCATGAGCCTTCTGATCTTCGCCTCGTTACTGGTTAAGAACGCTATTATTCCGGAATTTTCGGGAATCGGGTACAGGTATATCGTCGAAGTCGCCGGGTTTTTCGCAGTTGTCAGAGGCGGCGGTTTTCCTGTAGCCTACTTCTGTGGGGATCTGCTTCGCAGCAATAATCTGGATTTCGATGGGCTGCCCGGCGGTGGCAAATATATCGGTTACCTCGAACGCGCCCTGATTTTCCTGCTCTCGATGATCGGACAACCTGAGGGTATCGGATTTCTCGTCGCGGCAAAATCGATACTGCGCTTCGAAGAAGCCAAAAAACAGAAACAGGCCGAATACATTATCATCGGAACATTAATGAGCTTCTCGATTGCCATAGCCCTGTCGTCGCTCACTGAGTATGCGATGGGGCTCTGAATATGCCCGTGAATCTGAAAGTACTTCTGGCCAACTAAAATAATTGCCTCTTCTTCGATATGAAAACACCGTTCAGATATGTTTTCAGCCTGCTTCTCCTGCTCGCCATGACGGCCTGCAGCGGACAGGACAAACAGTACGAGGCTGCGACCTCCGACATGCCGGCAGCCGGATCGGCTGTGGAGAGCAGGGTGGCAGCCGAGTCGCCTGTGGCACCCTCTCCCGAGGTCGCAGCGGAGGACGTCAGCACCGGATCGACGCAACCGGCCGCTATCCCGCAGGTTGCCCAGCAGATCATTCGCGAAGGGCAGGCCGTCTTCGAAACCTCCGATATCAAAAAGACTAAAACATGGATAGAGAGCCTTGTCAGGCGTCACAAGGCGTACATTTCCAATGACGAGCAGAACAAGGGCTCGGACCGCATCGAACAGCGCATGACGCTCAGGATTCCCGCCGACAGGTTCGACGCCTTTCTCGGCGACCTCGAAAAAGGAGTCGTCCGGTTCGACAGCAAGAGCATCACTGCTACCGACGTGACCGAAGAGTATATCGATATCTCCCAGAGGCTCAAGGTCAAGAAAGCCACCGAGGAACGCTATATCGCCCTGCTTGCAAAAGCCGCTTCGGTGCACGACGTACTTGAAACCGAAAAGTATATCTCGGAGGTTCGTTCTGAAATCGAATCCCTCGAAGGTCGCCTGAAATACCTCCGGAACCGCATAGGTCTCAGTACCCTCAACATTACCTTCTACCAGCTCAAACCCGAAATGCAGGGCTTCGCATCCCGCTTCGGCGTCGCCTTCAGCGAAGGGTGGAACAACTTCCTCTCGTTCCTGCTCGGCGCCATCTCTCTCTGGCCGTTCCTCATTGCCGGCGCGGCGATTATCGGGGTTGTCAGGTTACTTTTGAAACTGAGGAAGTGAGGGTGTAACAATCCATTTTAAATCAGAGGCGATATGCGTGAGATTATATCATTGTTGATGATTGTCAGCAGCCTTATTTTTGGCAGCTTATGCCTGTTTGCCCAGTCCCAAATGGAGATGAATGCCGTTGCCGCAGCTGACTTTCAGAAGGCGGATGCGCGATTGAATTCCGTCTATAACAAGGTGCTTTCAAGGAACGCAAGCAACAGGGAGTTTTGCAGCGATTTACGAGAGGCCCAGCGGGCATGGATCAGGTTTGTTGACTTCCACATGAAGACGCTCTTTCCCCTGAAGGAAGGGGAAAATCCGCGAGAAGTATATGGATCGATCTTCTTTCTGGAGTTTGACATCGAGAAAACGGAATTGTTCAATCAACGGATCAGGCAACTTGAAGGCTTCCTGCAGGACGAGCGATAAACGGTTGAGCCATTCAGGATTTAATGGGGTACAAAGATCGATACTTGAAAATCAGACGTAATATTTGTACATAATTCATTAGCCATTTTCAGTCAGTACTCCTATGCATTGCAGCCACAATATCCAGCCATGCCTCCAGAAAACGAAACCTCACATCCAGCTATTCCTTCTGTTGCCATACATGGCGATATCGCTGCAAAAATAAACTTCGCATGCCAGCAGAGTTCTTTTGCATTTCTTCGTGACTTGCGCATAGAGAACAGGGATACCGATTCGGGCATTGACGACCTTCATCTCACGCTCCGTTCAAGTCCGGCATTCCTGAAACAGAAATCATGGAGGATCGATCGAATTGCTCCGGGAGAGATCGTCACCCTAAAGGATCGCGATATAGAGCTCGATGGCGGCTTTCTGTTGAACCTCTCGGAATCGGTTCAGGGAACCGCAACCTTTACCGTGGAAGCGGGAGGCAGGGGAATCGATGAGCAGAGCCGCCCGGTCGAACTGCTTGCCTGCAATGAATGGGGCGGAGTCGGTTTCATGCCGGAACTGCTTGCAGCATTCTCGATACCAAACGATCTGGCTGTAGACAGCGTGCTGCGCGATGTCGTCAACGTGCTCAGAAAATCGGGCAAACCGGACGCGATCGACGGGTACACGTCCGGCAGCCGGGCGCGGGTATGGGAGCTGGCCTCTGCCATCTATACGGCGATCGCCAACCTCGGTATCGGGTATACCCTTCCCCCATCGAGCTTCGAAGAGAACGGGCAGAAGATACGCCTTCCGGCACAGATCCTTGAAAACCGCGTGGCGACCTGTCTCGATACCACCATGCTGTTCGCTTCGGTTTTTGAACAGGCCGGTCTCAATCCGATTGTCGTCATGCCACATGGCCATGCTTTTATCGGGGTCTGGTTGCAGCCCGAAGAGCTTTCAACCATCGTCATCGACGACGCTGAACCCCTGCGGAAGCGGGTGCAGCTCAACGAGCTGTTGCTCATCGAGACTACCTGTTTGACCCGGCATCCTGCGCTTCCGTTTTCAAAAGCGCTCCAGATGGCAGGCGATAGTATCGCTCCCGGGAATGATGAGCGATTCAGTGCAGCCGTCGATATCCGAAAGGCGCGAGCACACCGGATCAAGCCGCTTGCCCTGAAAGTTGACCGGCAGGCTGAAGCTAACGGATCTGATGACAGCCCGATCGTTGAGCAGACAATGGAAGATGCGCCCGAGCTTCCCGATTTCACCGGAGAAGTCGAGGAAGATCTGCAGGATGAAACTCCCGCGGGACGCCTTGAGCGTTGGCAGCGGAAACTGCTCGATCTTTCGACACGCAACTCCTTGCTCAGCCATAAAACCTCGAAATCCAGCCTGCATCTTATTTGCCCCGATGTGGCCCTTCTCGAAGACAAGCTTGCAGTGGGTGACAAAATACAGATACGTTCGGTTCCGCTCATGAGTGGCGAGGGTCAGGATGAAGCCCTGCATCGCCAGAAAACCGGCGAAGTCATTACCGCCGAATATGCCCGTGAAGCTCTGGGTCAGGGGCAGGTGCTGGTAGATATGAATGCAGAAGAACTCTCGAAGAGGGCCGTCGATATCTATCGTAAAGCCAGGACTGCCCTCGAGGAAGGGGGTGCCAATACGCTCTACCTTGCCCTTGGTTTTCTTCTCTGGAAGCACAACGACCTGAAGGATGAACGGCGTTTCCGGGCTCCGCTTATTCTGCTGCCCGTTACGCTTGAACGCAAATCCGTGCGAAGCGGCTTCCGGTTGTCTGTTCATGACGATGAACCGCGTTTCAATACCACCCTCCTCGAAATGCTGAGGAAAGATTTCGGGCTCGACATCAGAGGGCTCGATGGCCCCTTGCCGACCGATGAAAGCGGCATCGATGTAAAAGGAATCCGTGACCGGATCAGAAAAGAGGTGAGAGATGTTCCCGGTTTCGAGGTGGTCGAGGACGTCGTGCTCGGCCATTTCTCCTTTGCCAAATACCTCATGTGGAAGGATCTGGTGGATCGTACCGATGAGCTTCGGAAAAGTCCGGTCGTCCGACATCTCATCGATTCGCCACGAGAGCGCTATCCCGACAGGGTCGCTTTTGTAGATCCCGCCCAACTTGACCGGGAGTACAAGCCCTCCGACCTGCTGACGCCGCTTCCCGCAGACGCCTCACAGATGGCCGCTATCGCGAGCGCCGACAGGGGAAAGGATTTCATCGTCATCGGGCCACCCGGCACCGGTAAAAGCCAGACCATCAGCAACATGATCGCCCATATGCTGGGCAAGGGGAAGTCCGTTCTTTTTGTCTCCGAAAAGACGGCAGCTCTCGATGCAGTACATCGTCGGCTGGAAAAAGTCGGTCTTGGCCGTTTTTGCCTGCCGCTCCATTCCAATAAAGCCCGAAAGAGCGAGGTGCTTGGGCAACTGCATCGCACCTGGGAGCAACATCGGAACATATCCGTCGAGGATTGGGATAAAGAGGCGGAACGGCTCAGGCTGGTTCGCGACCAGCTCAATCTTGTGGTCAACCGGTTGCACCTCCGCCGTCGCAACGGGCTGACGGCGCACTTTGCCATTGGCGTCAAGGTACGGGATGAAGCGATTGCGTCGAGGGCGATATTTTCCTGGCGTTCAGCCGACCAGCATGACGAAAGTCGACTGGCAGACATGCGCGAAGCTGTCGAAAAGCTGCGCGTGCAATACGCATCTATCGGTGATCTTTCCCGAACTCCATTCAAGCTCGTCAGCTCTGGCGAATGGTCGCCTCCATGGCAGGAGCAGCTCACAAAACAGGCCGTCAGTCTCGCTGCTACAGCAGACAAAGCAGAACGCGCTTGTACAGCATTGCTCGATGGAGTTGGCATTACGTTGCCCGATCTGACCCTTGATCGTCTCGATGCTCTCTCGGCGTTCGCTTCTCTGCTTGCGGAATCCTGGCGCAAACAGACCGCCTATGCCCTTGAACCCGATGGTCAGGAACGAATCGAAGCGCTCGAAGAGGCCGTCATTCGACTCAAGGCCTATGCCGAAGCGCAGGCTTCTCTCAGCTGTGCCTACGAGCCCATGGCGTGGCGTCGTCTTGATGGCGACGACATTGCCCGGCGCTGGCAGGAGGCAGAGGCAGCATGGGGCCCGAAGGGATTCTTTGCCAGGAGGAAACTCATCAAAGAGATAAAAACGGAAGGTGCACTTGGCGATCCTGATCCGGCTCGCGATGCGCCAGCCCTGAAGCGTATGCGCGAAGAGGGCGAAGCCCTCGATCGTCTTGAGAGCATGCTGACCGGGTTCAGGGAGTGGAAAGGTCATGCGACCGATGCCGCTGCATTGAAAGCGCTTGAAGATATCGGCAAACGGGCAAAATCGGTCGTTGGCCGTCTTGTCGAAGATACGACGGCTCTGATCGAACTGCGCGGCAAGGTTCGTAACCTGTTATACGAAGGTAACGACCTTTTGGCGCCCGACGCTTCGGCAGGTCGCGCAATAGCGCTTTTTCTCGAAGCGAACGGTCAGTTTCAGGAAGCATGCGTCGGATTCGAAGTCCTTGCAGGCAGTTCCGTTCGTGAGCATTTTTCCAGCCACGCGAAAGCTTTTGAAGCCATTCGGGAAACCGCTGAAGAGATTGCCGTACGCCATGCGGAATTGCGTTCATGGTGTTCGTGGAGGCGATATCGCGACGAAGCCATAGCCTTGGAGCTTGGCCCGTTCGTTGAGGCACTCGAAGCTGGACGAATACCGGTCGATGAGATCCAAAAGACGTTCGAGGCGGCATACTGTGCCTGGTGGTCGGCCATGGTTATCGGCGAAGACGAGGTGCTGCGTACCTTTTCTACGCCTCAGCATCTTGCCGCGATCGACAAATTCCGTGAACTCGACGACCGTTTCCAGAAACTTACGGCAGACTATATCACGGCCAGGCTATCGGGTAACATGCCGCATCCCGACGATATCGAACGGAGATCCTCCTGGGGTGTGCTTCGTCGTGAAATCCAGAAACGGAGCCGCCATAAGCCGGTCAGGCAGCTGATAAAGGAAATACCCGACGTCCTGAACGCCCTCGCCCCATGCCTCATGATGTCGCCGCTCTCCGTCGCCCAGTATCTGCCGGCCGATCAGGCGCTGTTTGACGTCGTCATCTTCGACGAAGCATCGCAGATTACCGTCTGGGACGCTGTAGGTTCCCTCGCACGCGGTAAACAGGTCATCATCGCCGGCGACCCGAAGCAGATGCCGCCCACCAACTTTTTTGCACGTTCCGAAGATGATCCCGACGGCGATATCGATATTGAAGGCGATCTCGAAAGCATTCTCGATGAAATGATCGGGGCGAGCATACCGAAATGCCTGCTCAATCTCCATTACCGTTCGCGTCGCGAAAGCCTTATCGCTTTCTCCAACAGCCGTTACTACGAAAATTCACTTGTTACCTTTCCTGCTCCGGTTCACCCTGACCTTGCGGTGAAGCTTGTCCGCCCAGAAGGCTTTTACGCACGAGGTAACGCCCGCCACAATGAGGGCGAGGCAAAGGCAATCGTCGCAGAAATTCTGAGGCGCCTTACCCATTCCGATGAGCATATCCGCAAACAGTCCATCGGCGTGGTAACCTTCAACACCGAACAGCAGGGGCTTATCGAGGATCTGCTCGACAAGGCGCGTTCCGCGAATCCCCAGATCGAACCGGCATTTTCGATCGAGCATACCCTCGAACCGGTTTTTGTCAAGAATCTCGAAACCGTGCAGGGGGACGAGCGCGATATCATTCTCTTCAGCGTCACCTACGGGCCTGACCAGTCGGGTCACGTTACCATGAATTTCGGCCCGCTCAACCGTGACGGTGGAGAACGGCGCCTCAATGTGGCGCTTACGCGGGCTCGATCGGAGATGATCGTCTTTTCAACGCTCAGCCCCGACCGCATCGATCTCTCCCGAACATCGGCAAGAGCCGTTATCGACCTGAAGCATTTTCTCGAATACGCCGAACGAGGCCCATCAGCACTCGGAGCTGCCGTCCATGGTTCAACAGGGGATTTCGATTCTCCTTTCGAATCGGCTGTAGCTCAGGCATTGCGCGGCAAAGGGTGGACGGTGCAGCCGCAGATCGGTGTTTCGGCCTATCGCATCGATCTCGGCATTGTTCATCCCGATTCCCCCGGCCGCTATCTTGCCGGAATTGAATGCGACGGGGCCATGTACCACAGCTCGGCTTTCGCCCGTGAACGCGACAAAATCCGCCAGAACGTGCTCGAAGACCTCGGCTGGAAAATCCTGCGCCTCTGGTCAACCGACTGGTGGACTCATAAAGCCAAAGCACTTGACGATCTCCACTGCTCACTCAACGACCTGCTGGAGAGCGAAAGGCAAGTGTTGGTCGAGGAACCGGCTATGGATTTCATTCCGCCCGAGACCACACTCATCGCGAGCCTGCAAACACCGCCAATCGGATTGCCGCACAACTCCGAGGCTACACCCGTCGAAGAGCCTGCTGAACAAACAAATAGCTCCTATGAAGTTGCTTTGCTCGATCCGGAACAATTCAGCCCTGAGCCCGATCTCTTCTACGCCGACGAGTACGCATCTCGTCTGACCGAAATGATCGATCACGTCATAGAACAGGAAGGCCCGATCCACGAAGAAGTTCTCGTCAGAAGGATTGCCCGCTTCCATGGTTTCAAACGTGCCGGCAATCAAATTCAGGACATTGTGCTCGCCATCGCCAAGCGCCGAAAGACCCACGGCAGGGAAAAGGTCGGTCTCTTTTTCTGGTCTGAAAAGGGTTTCGAAGAACGCCGCGCTCCCGCCCGCTGGAAAGGACGCGATGATGAAATGCGCAAGGTCGAATACATCTGTCAGGAAGAGATCAGGGCAATTGATACATTGCTTGGAACAAATGGCGACCCGGTTGAACTCGTCCGAAACCTCGGCATAGCCCGTCTCAGCCAATTTGCACGGGAGAGGTTGAGTGAGGTGGTGGGGGAGTGATGTGTGAGAAGCTCATTTTTGCTTCGCACTGATTGAGCGAATGGCGATATGCGTTATTATAATGGGTAGCTACTTGAAAATTCGGTGTATTATTTTTAACATGTTAGAGTAGGCTTGTTTATTTCTTCCGATTCGGTTTTGAAAAGTGGATCGCGGAGTAAAAAAAGCCCTGTTGACAAGCTCGTTTCCGGTTTAGACCGATCCGTATAAACCGGCAGGGTTAAATGATTGTTAATGCTTTTAAGTTATTTATATATAATTAATTGGTTTGCCTGTGAATATGAATATTGATGATGTCTTATACAGAAAGCAGCCTGCTGCTTTTCCTGAAATAGGCAGATCAGTCTAAACATTGTTAGCCATCTGAGATAGGACTATGTTCTTCACATCACGCATAGACACGCTGCTCCAGGCTCTCAAACATGCTGCGAATGACTTCTCAGTCAAATTTGACTCCCTTGATGACTGCTCAGTACTTAGGTCCGCCCTTGATGTCGTTTCATCGGCACATTATGCACTGGCAGTCTACAGGGGTGAGGACTTGAAGAAGGTTAGCAGTCTTGGCCGGCATATCGTCTTCTGCCGTCACTATATAGATCGCGACAACAAGGATGGATGTGGCAGTGATCCCAGCACCATTCTAAGTCACGACATCCCGGCCTTCGAGGCCCACATTCGAGAGTCGCTATTCAGCCATCAGAACGTAAGTGCCAGATTATCTCAACGAGTCATGCCGCTTATTGCGATTGGCCATTATGACAGTGCCGTCCAGAAGGCGTTCCTCACTCTCACTGAGACCCTGCGAGCATACAGTCCGGATCTTGCGGGCGAAGATGGTGATTCGCTGGTCAACAAGATATTTGAGAAGTCTTCTGAGATTGCACATGGGTTTGGCGCTGAACAGGCCTATCCCCTTAGAAACCTTCTCGCAGGGCTCTATGGGTTCTACAGAAACAAGTGGTTTCACCAGCAAGGCGAGTGCTCGATTCACGAACTTGAGGCTATCCTTTCGGTACTTAATGATATAGTCATCAAGATTGAAGATGCCCGACTACAATCCGATGGCTAACAAGCCAATCCAGCGGACCGTGCTTCGTATGGCTACTGATCTCAGACGTTAGGTGACACAATGAGTATATCGCATGTATCAAATACATTTCGTTATTCAAACGAACGGCTAGGGAAATACAGTGTTGCTGCCCTCGAAAACGCTAAGGAGTTAATTAAAGAGGGGGGGCTTCTGCTGAGTAATGGTCATTTAGCTCGTGCATACTTTATTGGTGTTGCAGCAATTGAAGAAATTGGTAAATCTTTTATTGCATTTGAAGCACAAGGAAGAAATCTTAACGACTCAGCAGTTACAACTAAGATTCGAAAATCCATAGAGAACCATTCCTGTAAAATCAATGCAGCGTTTCATTCCTCAATATTGTCTCATGGAAACCTTCGAAATGAATTGCAGGGAATTATTGATCTTATGATTACCCTAAAGTATGGCAGAGAACCATCAATGTATTCCGATATTGATTACGAAAGTGGAGAAATAAAGAAGCCAAAGGAGGTTGTTTGTGAGTTGGCTGCGAAGGATTGTATTCGATTAGCGCAGCACTGTTATTACAAAACCAAAGAGCATCTTCAAACTAATAAGCCGACGCAAAAAACAAAATATGAAGATGATTTCTACGGAATGAACCCCAAAAAAATAACTGAGCTTTTCGATTCTGAAGACTTTTGGTGGTTTTATATAGCAAATATTGAGGCCAAGGAATATGATTTATCAAAGTCTGTGGTGATCTATCAGCACGAGTATTTATCCAAGGGGCGTAAATTCAAAGTTGAAGATGTATCGGCCAAATGATACCCGAGAAATTAGGGAACGGTTTTTTCTTTGAGTACTTATGGGGAATGAGGAGAGGCAGAGCCCATGTAAGGAAGGTCCAGTCCGTCAGGGTTATCGATATCAGGAGTTGTCGAAAATCTGTGTCATGTTTGGGGTAAAAAGTGACTGTAAAGAATGTCTGGCCCTAATTCAACCCGTATTTATTAACCCGAAGTTCCCCATAATAAAAAACAGTAACTCATTACAGTACAATCAAA
>DYNE01000001.1 GCA_020721225.1 Pelodictyon luteolum
CAGATATTCTCGTCGACTCGTTTTCGGAAATCAGAATTTATAGAGGTTCCCTATAGATATTTTTCCCGATTTTGCCGGAACATAACGGAAAATGGCCATTCATCGCCACGGGAAAGTAATCCTTGTGGTTTTATTTCTACCTCACAAAAAAAACCGGGACGATGCCCGGTTGTCGATGTATGAGAGAGATGCTCTTCCCGACTCTGGCACTGAAGTCGTCGATTACATCCAGCAAAGCCTCCGTTGTAGCCGCAGTTTTAATCCCCATAACATCATTCCGACCGTAGAGTTTCTGGAGAGCATAAGGACAGGAGTAGACTTTCAGAATTTCTATTCCAGCACCGGAAGCACGATCTCCTTGACAATAAGCCTCATCTTCCTGTCAGGCGTCGGCAGGGAACTTCGCATATGAACTATCGAACCGATATCGATAGTAGTGAGCAACACCGGAATCAGGGCGGTTCGTCACTTCTGTTGCTGAAGCCGTTCGGCAAGCCAGACCTTTATCACGGACTGTCGCGAAACGCCAAGCCGTGTTGCCTCTTTATCGAGCGAGTCGATCATCCAGACCGGAAAATCGACATTCACCCGTTTATGCTGCTGCTTTACGCGTCTGGCCTTACCCAAATCAAGGTAAACAGTAACATCCTTTCCTTGATCAAACGCTTTATCAAATTCCTTCGTCTTCATAGATCTTTACCTCCTCTGATCGGGATCTCCTTACTGAAATTATTCTTATGGTTTCGCTTCTGTATGTTATGACCCCGGACCAGCATCTGCCTGAAATCCTGCCGATAACAATAAACCGGGGGTCATCAATCGTTTTTGCCGGGATTTCAACAAGCGCATCGTCCTTCCACAGCAACTGGGCTTCAAGAAAATCGATACCGTGTTTCTCTTTGTTCTGCCGGCTTTTTTCAGGGTCGAATTCGAATTTCATAGCATAGATCCAATGCCTTTTCTATACCATAAGTATACATAAATTACATAACAGAAAAAATGGCCGATCAGCGGCCCGGGCACAGCGGGAATGACGCCGAACTGGATGATGGAGACCGCAGGAATTGTCGAGAATGAGGAGATGAATACTTTCGAGTTGGCGATGGAGTGCAGCCGCAACGCCCGCAACCATCAGACAGCTCAGCCACTCGTACTCCGGCTCGATGGAGAGCTACCCTATGATCTTTTCAATACATGCGACTCATACCGTGCCATCAAACGGAAATAACACCCCGGAACCATCTTTCGACAGCTCCGGGCGCCATTCACCAGGTTACGGGCAGTTTACACGCCGTTTACCGGCAAGATTCCGGATATGCCTCAGTCCGCATCGGGATCGAAATCGAAGAACGGCTCTTTCGATACCAGACGGAACTCCTGGATATGCGGAAGAGCATTCTTTGTCGTGCGAAGCATAAGCGTGTTTTTGCCAGGACGGACGATAACATCCCCGATCGTTTCAACTCGCTGCCGGTCTTTCCACCAGCTTCCGGTAACGGTTGCCATAACTTTGGAAAACGTCTGCGGCTTTTCATCTTCGGGGTTGATAACGATATCGACGGGACGACTGTCCATGGCAGTGTAAACGCCTTCCAGCATTAACGTTGTCGGTTTTTTCCCTGTAAAGGTAAACTCATAGGGGACTGTAACGCTGTTCCCGCAGGCGCCCGTATCGATAACGCCAAGACCGTAATTATTCTTGCCGAGAGGCGTCGTGCCAATGAACGATGTCGCCGGAATATCGATCACTTCCGCAACCAGCCTGAACTCTTTCATGTGCGGAGACCAGGGGCCCGGCCTGCTTATCTTCAGGGAGTTCATGCCGGGCAGAAGAGTCACCGTTCCGATCCGCGCTGTACGAAGGCCGCTGGTATCCCAGGCGCCAGTGGCATATTCCAGAGCTGCGCCATTGACTATCGCTCCGTTGAACTCGACCTTTACAGGCCGACTTTCGTTCCCTGAGGCAAACAGCGCTTCGAGACGTCGCCGTACCGGTTTTGATCCGGTGTACTGACACTGGTAGGTCAACACCCACTCTCCGGGAACAGCGGCATTGACGATTCCGGTGCCATACTTGCCGATATCATAGGGTCCCTTTCCCTCGCTCGGGATAAACGATTCTGCAGGAATCCGCACAATGCCGCCACCTACCGGAGAGAGTACCGCCTGAATATCCTTGATTTTCATGCCCTTAGCGCCGCAGATCTTCGTCCCGCTTACCCATTCGGTAAAGGTGTCGTCGGCTCGCATGGCGCGATAGTGCAGTTCATACCGTCTTGCAAGTCCTCCGGTCAGTTCGACAAGAAAGTCCTGAAGGGGCGATGCGCCGTTGCTCTCCGTACCGCAGAGCTTCCCCTCGTTAACCCAGTCATAGAAACTTCCGTCCTCCGACGTCGCATAGTATCGCATCGAGAGTCCGGGCACCTTTTGTCCGAAATGGATTTTGAAACCGGTTATGGCTACTCCGTCGGAAGATTTCATCGTCTCCACCTTCGTTTTCGGCAACACTATGGGTCCTTCATCGCTACCCATCGGACGTTCCCAGTACATCAGAACAAGCTCCCGCAATTCGGGGCTCAGAAGCTCATAGGTATAACGAATCTTGTCATACCGGATCACCTCCCACATGGCGGGGGACTTGATGGTATCCTTCCATTTTTCAGGTTCGTTGGCAAGCGTTACGTCTCCACCTATAGCCTGAAATGCGATCTTTTCATTCATGCTCTGGCTGCTCTCCTGCTTTTCCGACGATGATCCGAATGAAACGCTCCCCGATCCGCCGAAGGCGCCGTATGCTCCGGCAATTGCCGCCGAGGTCGTACTTTTGAGCGTCTCGATTCTGGAGTTCTCCATTTCTTCCTTGACATGCACAAAAAAGAGACGGCCTCCGAGCGTAATCTGCCTGCCGATAATCTGCCCGTATTTCTGAAAAACCTTTGCAAGCGCATCCTTGGGGTTGGGATCGGCCAGCGCGTTTTCGACTGCAGCGACGAATCGCGGCGACACCACGGTGCACTCGTCGAGATCCACCCTGACCCTGTCCAGATCGTACATACCGACGATATAGAGCGTGCTTACCTTGCTTGACTGCGCGTTCCTGTAGCTCTTTTCGTGCGAAACCGAAGCGCTCACCCAGGGGGTTGAAACGCTCGCCGTCACGGAGGTAAAGCCTGCCGAAACCATGGTGGCCGATTTGGAGGTATAGGTGATTTCGGTATTGATTTTCGCAGAAAGATGCTCGCAGTTGAAGAACTCTCTCGATGCAGGAACCTTCCACCAGAGAGCGGGAGCGAAGCACTCCTGAGGCGTGCTTGACTCTTCTTCAAAAAAGCTTTCGAGATCGAGCCCCATGAGCATGTCGCTGTTTATGGCCAGCGCAAGCCAATCTTCATCGGTCATGGAAGCGGGGGATACGACATCACCCCTTGTATCGGGGCCGGGCGCAAATCCGAGATCGGGAAGTTTGATGGAAATGCCGTCCATCCCTTTCAGGACAGGAGCGGAAAGATCCATCTCCATTCCGGGCTTAAGCGCCGGCGCAGGAAGGGGCTGTGGCTGGCGGAGTTCCTGTGTACGGATTCGAACCAGGCGATCGACGACTCCGGGTTTTTCGCTCTGCAGCACGGTTCTGATGATGTCGGGAAGGAGGTCCGACAAATCGTCATACCCTGCATCCTGAAACCGCTGGATATAGCCTGCGGCCTGATTTTTGCTCAGCCAGGCGCCTGCCGTCGTTTGTGACGCGGCAGCAGCAGGAGCGGTTCCTGTCCCTGATGCCGGTGTACCTGAACTCGGGGTTCCCGTTGCCGGAGCCCCTGTCGCCGGCGATCCCGATGCCGGTTTTCCAGTTGTTGACGATCCTGTGGAAGGTGCCGCCGACGTACCGGAAGATCCTTTTGCAGGTTTTACGGTTGCCGACGATCCTGAAGATGCTGCCGCATCCTTGACTGCTGAGGCTGAAGTTCCTTCGGTGTTTTTGGGCATATGGTATAATGTTTTATTATATGGATATACTCTGCCTGAAAGAAGATATTGCCGCGCGCCGTGCGTACCGGTACCGGAGGTATGAGTACCGGAGTTTTCATAATTGTTAACGCATATTCGATCGAAGAGATCCTGATTCATCCTGATTGGGGGAAAGGCATGCAGCTGTCATGTTCGGGAATTGGGAGGGGGTTGAAAGGCAGATTCATGCAACCTGCAATTTTCTTGTAATTTACCGTTTTAAAACAAATAATGAATATGTATTACCGCCTGGCGAATAAAAAAAGCAAGTATATTTCATATGTGAGAAAAGAACGATAGCGATGTCATATCCGGGCATCCTCCGTGCAGACCCAACAAGCCGGTACCCAAATGCAATCCGCAACGGTTTACAAAAGAACGCTCCGAGCCCTTTCCGTCATCCCGATCCTGCTCGTTTTTGCGGGATGCTGCGGGAGCAGACCGATTATTGCGGATCCTGCGTCCCCGCTATCGCCCAATATTGCAGACAGCCTGAAACCGGAGACTGTCGTCATCATAGAGCCTGACGGGCCAAGGCGCCCCTCAACGCCTGCGCGCATTCCTGATCATCAGCCCCGGAAAACGGCCATGCGCGTCCCGAATCTTGTCGGACTTACCCTTGATTCCGCAAAAACCCTGCTTCGTCAGAAAAAACTGATTACAGGCAGGATCGTCGTCATGCGGCATTCGGGCAAACCGGGCTTAATCCTTGCCCAGAACCCGCTGTACGGGCAGCAGCTCCCGATACGCGAAGGTTCTGCCGTCGATCTGACCGTGTCGGTTCCGGTTATTGCCGATATACCCGATGTAACCGGGAAATCACTCCATGAAGCCCGGTCGGCCATAGAGAACGCAGGATTCGTCGTCGGCACGGTTCGCCCGGACTCCCTCGGAGCAGAAGCGACGGTCGCCGGCCAGAGCCCGACGCCGGGCAAAAGAATGGAAAAGGGAATGGCAATCGACCTGAGGCTTAAACCGGCAGATGCATCTCTTCCTCCTGTTAACCCGGAACTGCTGACGATCGGCCTGCTCGTTGCAGGAGGCGGCGCGCTGCTGTGGAACAGGATGCGGAAACAGTCTTATCCGGGCAAAAAGCGCGAAGCTGCAGCCGTGACGCCCCGCATGGATTACGGGAATCAGGAGTTCCGGGCGCCATCCGGATTGTCGGGAAAACACGATGCCTCGATCGGTTTTCTGCACGATACCGGAGTTCAGGAGATCCGCTTCAGAAAACCGCCGACAATCACTTCAGACTGAACTCATATGGGTACCGCAAGCTTCACGCTCAGGGATTTTTTCGGAAACGAAACGATAAGCGATGCCGCTCTTGAAAATCTGCATGGCAAAAAAGTTATCAGGGAGGTTGCAGACGACATGCATGAAGCGGTGCCTGAAGGGAAAGGGCATGCCGTGGTCAACGCCGTTGCCCGTCATCTCGACGACCTGCTCGGTATCGAGGTTTCGGATATCCTGCTGCGCGCATGGAAAAAATACGAGGATCTCGGCAGGTACAACGATCCGCTCCGGTATCCTCCCGATCAGCTGTTTCTCGTGCCATTGACGGAACACACCATATCATCGAAGCACAAACCGGCGCTGGAGATCGCCGCAGGGAAACTGTTCAAAAAAACCATTCCCTTCGATATCGCTCTCGAACTGGAACTGACCGGATTCATACTTGAAATTCAGGGCGGAAAAATCAGAACGATCCTTACCGGAGAGTGCCGGGGAAAAGGAACCGTTTCCTGCATGGGCACATTACTGATCAACAGGGAATCGGGAGAGATCCGCCTGCCGGGCTCCATCGCCCTCGGTGACGGCATCCCGATCGTAACGGAACGGGGACAAAAAAGCCCCGCATAAAACGGGGCTATAAGCGATGATTGCGAGCAGTGCTCAGACGCCCTCCTCCTCACCGGCAGGTTCCAGTTCAGACGTTGCGAGGTGACCGATTTTGTTGTCGAGATTCAGGAAAAGATAGAGAGGTTTTTCCTGGCGAAGAATATTCACCACATCGTTGAATCTGCTCAGCGGATAGTGAATCGACGGCTCCGGATAACTGGCATTGGGGGGTATAGCCGCCCCATCCTTGAAGAAAACGATACGTCCCACATACTTTCCGGCTTTATAAACGTAAATATGGGCCTCATAGGGATGACCGCTGTTATACCAGATTTTGTAGCTGTCGAAATCAGTCTGAATAGTAGCCATACCATTCCTCCTTTCGAGTTATTGTTGTTTTGCCGTTATCGTCGTCAGAAACTGGAAGCCTTGAAACAAACGCGGTTTGAGCGGACTCATATGCGCTTGAAGAGAGCATCCCGCGCTGAGATCCTGGGAGTCACCGCAGAAACGGATGAATTGCGGCGGTCATGACGCTGCCGAATATATGCTTCCGCTATAAGGATGCCGAATATTTTCAAATTCGACAAGTCGGAAAAGGAAACAAGTGAATCCGGCGAACGGACATGATTGGATCGCTCACGACAATACCTTTCGCTTTCAGGAAACGACAGGGGCGTTCATGCATCTCGGATTGCCGGTTTTTTCATTCTATTTTGTCCTTAAAAGAACTCGTTGCCTCCAGCCCGGTCATCCACAAACGGAACTCCAGGGAGCCTCGATGACCGGTTGCGACTCATCTCGGATCGTTTCCTGCTCCTTCAACGGAGGCTCGCTCAGACCGCAAGAAGTACGCAAAAAAACACGTTCGCCGCTATGAATAGCCGCACATCGCCCCGGGAGGGATCCCGCCCTCAATTCCACGACCACTTTTCCGGAGTATCGGCAAACTATGCCGCCTTCCGTCCTTCGTACCCGGAAACGCTCTTCAGGTGGCTGGCATCGGTTGCGCCGGCACGAAGCCACGCATGGGACTGCGCAACCGGCACCGGACAGGCGGCTCTTGGTCTTGCCCGGTATTTCGGGCACGTCACGGCAACCGATGCCAGCCGGGAACAGATAGCGGCCGCTGCGTTGCATCCCCGTATCGATTACCGGATTGTACCGGCCGAGGCTTCGGAAATACAAACAGGAAGCGTCGATCTGGTTACGATTGCACAGGCCCTGCACTGGCTCGATATCGGCCGGTTCTTCAGGGAAGCGGAGAGGGTGCTTGTCCCTGGCGGGGTGCTTGCCGTATGGGCATACGGAGCTGTTGCGGTGGAAGGGCCGGAAACCGGAGAGATCATAAGGGAGTTCTATCAAGACGAGATGGGACCATACTGGCCTGAAGAACGGTCGATGGCAGACTCCGGTTATGCAGACATTGAACTGCCGATGACTGAACTGAAAAGCCCGGTATTCAGCATGCGCGTTTCGTGGACAAGGGAGGAACTGCTCGGCTACATACGAACCTGGTCCGCCGTCAGCCGGTTTATCGGCAAAAACGGCCGCGATCCCGTAGCCGATCTGGAAAAAAGGCTCGTTCTGCACTGGAACGACGCCTCCCGAAAGACGGTTGCATGGCCGCTTACGCTCAAAGCCGGCCGGACAAGGCAATGAAAAACCGTCTTCGCTTTTCTGTTTAAAAACGTAGATTCCGCCCTCCGCATTGATAACAATTGTGATCGATGCGGAAGCAGTACACTACCAATCATTAACAGAAAGGAGCAACATTCCGATGAATGCAGTAAATCCGGAGGCGATCGGCGTATTCGGTCTTATGGTTACCGTTTGGGTATTCGGTCTCGAACAGCTGGGACTTGGTATCGACGAAAAAACCGACCACGAAAAGCTGGGAAAAAATCTAGCTAACGTCGCCCTCTGGTTCGGCGGTGTCGCGCAGATTTTCACCGCGCTCTCTCTCTACCTGTTCGATGTCGGCATGCCGCCCGAATCCCGGATCTATATCGGAACCATTTTTGCAACCTATGGCCTGTTCTGGGTTGTCGTAGCGATGCATTTCTACAATCCCGGCGATAAAAAGGTCTATGCGCACTTTTTTATCGGCATCTTTTTCATGACTGCGGTGTTCAGCTACAAGGCATTCCTTCTCGGCAAAATCTGGCCGTTAGGCATCGTGCTGGTGCTCATCAATGTGCTGACGTTTCTGCTGCCTTTTACCTGGTACAAGCCTAATGCAATCATCACGAAAATGTGCGGGGCGACCAATATTGCAATTGGGCTTTGTGCCCTGCCGCTCCTTTTCCATGCCATCGGGCTCTGATCGGGATGTTTTAATGCGTTCCCTGGCGGAACCAATCGGCTTTTCGAGAAGTCGAAAAACCTCATAAAAAGACAAAAGCCGGGCATCGTCCCGGCTTTTGTGCAGTAAAGAAAAATCCGCTCACCTGAAAACCAACCCAAGAACTTCCATTGCTTCCCTGTCGTTTTTCTTCGCTATCTCGCGGACCGACATGCCGGGATCGTCTACAGCAATACCTTTTTCTGCGAGCGCCGTAACAACGTCGTCGCTCTCTTTGCCGGCAAGTTCGGCGACCGTTTCAAGCCTTGCCGACTGGATGGCGCGCATCATCTTCGCCTTTGGATTGCCTCCCTCCCTGGATGCGGGCATGAACACCGCAAGCGCCGTGACAACGACGCCGACAGAGATGATGGATACCGCAGGTATTTTCGAAAAGTAGGAGACGAATACTTTCCAGTTGGCGATGGTGTGCAGCACGACGCCGGCCACCATCAGCCAGCTCAGCCATTCGTGTACCGGCTTGATATAGCCGCCTTCGATTTTGAAGAACATGAGAATGCCGGTAACGGCGAGAATAATGAAACTGCCTATGGCCAGCGGAGTGGCCCATGATCTCATTGATGTGCTCATAATTGTCTGCCTGTCTTTTTTTGTGATGATTTATATCTGCTTCAAGGTGCAACCGTTTCCGCAGGAACACCCACTTTCGTCAATATGACGGCAAATAAACCGGAACCTTGTGCAGATTCCGGATATGTCCATATATAAAAGGAAAATAGTACTGTTATGAGCGCGAATCTCCGTCTGGCTACAGATACGGCTGGTCGTCGATTTTATGAAGAACTCCGTTATGGCGGGCCCTTTTTTTCCAGTCCATGGAACCGACAAGCCGATATATCCAGGCAGGTACGAATGGCCTGGCCAGCTGACGACGGGCATCTTCTGGTACCGGATTCCCGGCAGCAAGTGATTGCGCGACACGGTCAAAGGCTTTCTTGTAGGGAATCACCGGACCTCCGAGCTCCGCGAGAGGGCGGCCATGCGCAAGCCCTTCTCCTCCTCCAATGGTGATACTGCCCATCCACCGGAAACCGGATGCACCTGCAAAAGCCGAGCAAACGGCAAGTGCGGTTTCATTCTGGGATGATTCGATGAAGCCGCTGTTAGCAATGGCCACAAACCCCCCTCGCAACGCCTTCCCTTTGCGGCACTCATGAATTTTCTGCAGAACGGAGAGCAGTGGCGCCGGGATGGTGTCGATATAGAGAGGAAACGACAGGATGCAGAGGTCAGCATTATCGACGGCATCGAGCAACTGCCGGAGTTTTCCCGGGCCATGCAATGCCTTATAGATATGGATGGTTTCCGTCTCGATCCCCTGTGCTTCCAACCGGTCGAGCAGGTATCCTCCCAGCGATGCCGATGTGCTATGAGCCATGCGCGGACTGCCGACAAGCAACAGGGCTTTACGGGGCGAAACCTCCATTGCGGAAGTTGCTGCGGCATCGGGAAGTTTCTCCCCGGAAAGTGCAGAAGGCTTGTCGAGCCCCTGAAGCAGACCCGTTACCTGCTCCCGCAAGGTGACTGAAGCGGCAGAAGGCTCGATGATGCCCCAACTGCTTCTTTGTGCATAAAAATTTATCGAATTGCGCCAGGCAAGATGACGGAACAGAGCCTCCTCAACCCCGTCCCGGTGGTCGAGCCATCCTGTCACCAGCAGATCGGGATAGTGTGCATAGCGATTCCGATGATGGGTTTCGCCGTTAACCGTCTTGAAAAAGGGGGAAACGTTGGCAATAAAATGGTCGAGCATCCGCTTCAATTCCGGCGAATAACTCCCGAAGGTCACCGGCGTCAGCATGATCAGCAGATCGCTTCCGATGAACCGACGCGACAGCTCCCGGTTATCGTCGTCGATAACGCAGATACCGGGGGTTTTCAGCCAGCACCCGAAACAACCGCTGCAGTTGCCAATGGTTTTCTTCCGCAAAACGACATGTTCGGTTTCATATCCTTTTACCGCAAGAAGTTCAGCAAGAACTCCGGCAACTCTTTCGCCCGTGGAATCGCTTTCGGGCGAACCGTCGAAAATCAGCGCTTTCATGCAGCCCTCCTTTCCATGACCCATGCAATTACGGCTCCTTCGGCAACCGCTATGAGTGCCCAGAACGACAGTTCGAGCGCGATGAGCTGCAGCGGTTCGCCAAACTGATTGAAGGGAGTGAAAAACTCCCAGAAGAGGTAGGTCATGAAGAAAATCAGGCCGGACATCCTCATCGCCCTCGGCATGAAGCCCACAGGCCAGGCGCCTGCGACAGAGCGGTAGATGAACGCATGGCCGATGCCGAAAAGCATGAGCCCCAGAATGATGGGCAGCGGAGTGTTCACGACAAGCGGCAGAGGCTCGATTTTCGTCCAGACTGCGATAAGCTTTTCGCTTTGCATGGACGAGGTCAGCAAAATCCCCTTGCCGTCCCAGCCGAAGCCGAGAGTGCGGAAGGTCAGCAGCATGGAGATATTCATGGCCATGCCTCCCGCCAGACCTGCAATGATGGTTTTTTTCATGATCGTCTCCGTTTAACGGTTTCGGAAAAATCCCGTTGCATCCGGTACGGCCACCGACGGGCGGATGAACTGACGGCAGATGGAATCGAGTTCAAAACGATAAAGCGCCTCTCCGTCCTCGGCAAAAGGCGGAAGCTGTCCGGTTACCTCGAGCGATACGATCCCGTGTACCCGGCTCCAGATCAGCATAGCGACGGAGTAAACGGAGAGCATTCCGGGATCCGCAGAGCCCATAAGAGTGAATAACCTGTGGCCTGGTTCTGCGACAGGGGGCGGAATACCATGCGCATCGAGCCGGCCTCCCGCGTGCAGCTCCGCAATGACGCCGGTAAGGGCTCCGAGCGAACGCATCATGACCGGCAGAAGCTCCTGCATGGGAGGCACATAGCCGGGAACCGGACTGCCGAAAATAAGCAGGTATCGGTGCGGGTATTGCAAGGCCCATTGTCGGTAGGCAATGCCGGTAGCCCGAAGCCTCTCTACCTCCTGACCCGGATCGGGAAAAGAGGCTTTCGCTTCATGCTGGCAGTCGCCGAACGATGCGTAGGCATCGATGATAAGCGCAGTCACCAGTGCGTCGCGGTCGGAAAAATAGTTGTAGATGGCCGGAGCGGTAATGCCCAGCTCTCTGGCGATTTTGCGGAGCGAAAGCGAAGAGGCGCCTGATTCGGTTATCTGTCGCCAGGCGAAGTCCTTGATGGACTCGCCGAGATTTGGCATCTGCAATGCCTTGAGCGGTCTTGCCATAATTATCAATTTATATTTACAGTGTAAATATACTATGTAAACATAAAAATCAAAAACAAAAAGTCCCTTCTGCGGACAAGGCGGACTCGCCGGAGAGGAGTTGTGTGGCATTACCGGTTTTTTCATCGTATCTTCATGGAAATGAATGGCATACCGGAACCCGTCAAACACCGCGCATCGATGAATCCTCGGCAAAGTTCTCCCAGACGTCGTCCGGGCGTCAAGCTGTTCTGGTGGAAGTGGATGGTTGTCGTAACCTGGGGCATCATAGCTGCGGGAGTCTCCATGGCAGTGCTGCCGGAGACAATGAACCGGTTTTTCAGCCTCCTCTTCTTTTTCATCCCGGACCACTATATATCGTTCGGAGAACCGGCTTCGGGCTACATCACCTTTGCGCACGGTATGCTGGGGTCGGCGACGGCAGGATGGGGCATTGCGATGCTCGGGGTGCTGTACGGTTCGTTCAGGGAGGGCAGCAGGAACGCATGGCAGGCAATCGCTTATTCCGTTGCCGTATGGTTCACGCTCAACACCGCCGTATCGTTTGTTTACGGTCTCTGGCAAAACGCTATCCTGAACCTTATCATTGCAGAGCTCTACGTCATCCCGCTTTTCGCAACGTTCCGACAGTTTTTCGGAAAACGGAGCTGATCGGCCCCCTTGCTTCCGCATAAAATCGCTGCAATCTTTCTCAGATCCCCGATAAGACCTCATTCCGTATCCACCGTCTCCCGTATTCAGGACAACTCGAAATCTGTTCCCGCATGCCGCGACCATCGGCCTCGACGGAGGTTTTGCGGGTTTTTTCGGAATCAATAGCGGCTTTTATGACAACGTTCCTGAAAATCGAGATCTCTTTTTTGTTGCGTCTCTATGCAAAACGGCGTATCGTTCATCGAACGAAAAGATACCGGTTCAACCGGTATCCTGCAGAGATGCCTATTTTCAATTTCCTTAATGGAGCGTTACGCCGTTGAAAAATGAACCGAGGGATCCCGCTATGCAGGCGACCGGATCGGATTCAGCCTTGTTCGATACCCTTCGAAAGGTTTTCGGATTCCGTGAGTTTCGCCCGAATCAGGAAGGCATTGTACGGGCAATTCTGAATAAGCGGGATGTCTTTGCCGTTATGCCCACAGGAGGCGGTAAATCGCTCTGCTATCAGCTGCCCGCAGTGCTGCTTCCCGGAACCTGCATGGTGATCAGCCCGCTTATCGCGCTCATGAAAGATCAGGTTGACGGAGCGAGGGCCAACGGCATCCGTGCGGCGCATCTCAACAGCTCCCTCTGCCCGGAAGAACGGACTGCCGTCATGCGCGAACTTCTCTCGAATTCGCTCGACCTGCTCTATGTGGCTCCCGAGCGCTTTACGCTCGAGCAGTTCCAGGAGATGCTCGGACGGGTGAACATCAGCATGGCTGTAATCGACGAAGCTCACTGTATTTCGGAGTGGGGACACGATTTCAGGCCGGACTATCTCTCTCTTTCCGTACTGGTTACCCTTTTTCCCGATCTGCCCGTCGCCGCGTTTACGGCCACAGCCACGCACCTGGTGCAGCAGGATATTCTTGATAAACTCGCACTGCGCAATCCGCTTGTCGTAAGAGCCTCCTTTGACCGCAGCAATCTTTTCTACGACATCCGCTTCAAGGAAAACGCCGGGGAACAGATTGCGACGATTGTGAGAAGCAATCAGGGAAAAGCCGGAATCATCTACCGCACCAGCCGCAAAAACGTCAACGACACGACGGCCATGCTGAAAGCTAAAGGGTTCCGGGCACTCCCCTACCACGCCGGATTGGGAGACGAAGAACGCAAGCGCAACCAGGAAGCGTTCATCCGCGATGAAGCGGATGTTATTGTCGCCACGGTCGCATTCGGTATGGGGATAGACAAATCGAACATCCGCTTCGTCATCCATGCCGACCTGCCGAAAAGCATTGAAAATTACTATCAGGAAACCGGCAGGGCCGGACGCGACGGCGAAGCTGCGCAATGCACCCTGCTGTTCTCGCAGGGCGACATCCCCAAAGTACGCTTCTTCATCGACATGATAACCGATGAAACCGAAAGGGCCCGGGCTCTCGGCGCATTTTCAAAAGTTATCGCATTCGCTTCCACATCGGTCTGCAGGCGGAAAACCCTGCTTGACTATTTCGGTGAAACCTACCCTCAAGATAACTGCAACTCCTGCGACATCTGCCTCGGCACACGAGAGGTCGTTGACGCCACCACTGAGTCCCAGATGCTGCTTTCGGCAATCGCCCGGACTGAAGAACGGTTCGGAGCTACGCATATTGTGGATATTGTGACCGGAAGCCGGAACCAAAAAATCAGGGACTTCGGTCATGACCGGCTTAAAACTTACGGAGTGGGAAAGGGACACGAAAAAAAATTCTGGCGGCAGCTGATCGATGAGCTTCTTGCCCGGAAAGTGATCGCAAAATCCGAGGGACTCTACCCGACACTGTATCTTCTGCCAAAAGCGGTTCAGGTTCTGAGAAACGAAGAAAAAGTCGAAATCGTCAGAGTAAGGGAAAAGAAAGCGACCGGAAATGTAACGAGTCTGGAGGAAGGGAGTTACGATCATGAACTGTTCGATCTGCTCAGGTCTCTCAGAAAACAGATCGCCGACGAGCTGGGAATTCCGCCCTATGTAGTCTTTTCCGACCGCTCGTTGCGAGATATGGCTTCCATTCTGCCGCAGAGCGATGATGCCATGCTTTCGGTTTCGGGAGTCGGGGAGGTCAAGCTTCAGCGCTATGGACAACAGTTCCTCTCGCTCATAAAAAAATACAGAAGAGAGCATCCGGAAGAAACTTCGCAATTGCCGGTAATGCCTCGATGAGCCGACGTCGATACCATACCGGACACAGAGGAGTCAGATCAGGTCGCCCTTATCATCCCCGCAAGACCGTTTATCAAAATCCTGGCTCTGCGAAGACTGCATTTCCTCGGTTGTGCGCGGACAAGTTCCGGATCCCGGGGCAACGCACTCCTTTACGCACTTCTGCACCGGATCGTCCTGCTCCTTTCCGGCATTTCGGGGCTTTGTTCGGGAATGATCGAGCCGACACTTTACAAACAAGGCAGAACGGCTTTCAGGTGCCATGAACAACCTCCTTCCCGTTGCCGGAAAATCCGGCTCCTGTAATCTCAATCCGCTGCATGATGCCTGTACTTTTTTAGGGGAATCTCACATGATCTTTTCCGCATGTACATCGGTTACCTGATGTAACAAAAAGAGAGGTCTGAAACCGCATCTTTCAGGGCAGAGGTTTCGCGGAAACTTTCCGAAGCAGAGGAATCCGGAAATAACCCCAAGCCAACCTTATTATATAACCATATAACTGAATAACCAAATTATATTATTCAAGAGCCCTTACGCCCATCGCCTTCGCAGATAAAAAAACATGAAATCCTGCTGATGGCCAGATGGCGTATCATGCATGGAAAACATGCTGGAGATCACCCTGAAACGGGGAGCGAACAGTTCGGAGATCATCGGCTCATCATAGCGCATGACATCGAGATTGCTGCATGTATCCGGTCCGCTGAGCGCAAAAGTGCCGAGCACCACATGGCCGTTATCATCGAGGCAGGCATTGAGCGATTCAAGGTATTTTCTGCGGTCATCCGGGTCGACCATGAAATGAAACGCCGCGCGGTCGTGCCACAGCATGAATTTTTTCCCGGAACGGAAACTCCTGACATCGCCAATGCTCCAGCGGATTTTTTCCGCCATCGGTCCGAGACGACTTCTTGAGCGATCGATTGCTGCCGGAGAACAATCGAGTACGGTAATATCCTCATAGCCGCGACGCAGGAGGGTTTCGGCAAGCAGCGAGGTGCCGCCTCCGACATCGATAACGGGACTGCCGGCGCTGATGGCGGAAGCCTCGATAAATTCAAGCGATTCGCGTGGACACTGCTGATGCCAGCTCAGCCGTTCATGTTCTACGGATTTATAGATTGCATCCCAATGGCTGCGGGAATCTCTTTCCTTGCCGGAAGGGTTCTCCATCAGCGCTCCCCCGAAGAAAGGTCGTCAGATTTTCCGAAGATCATGCATTTCTGGGGATGGGTACCGCCCTCGCATACCCGATTCGACTCGATACTCCATCGCTCCACTGCCTGTTTTTCAACGTCGGACAGTATGGTGGTTCTCTCCATATACTTCTTTGATTTAACGTTACCTGCCGGAACCGAAAGCGTCCGGCAGCGTTGCGGTTCGCTTTTCGTTCAGAGTCCGCAGAACGACCTGCAGATTTCGACCGTATCGGGAATCTGATCCTCGATCTCCTCTCTGGCGCCGATGATGTAGTCCCAAACCGGCCATCCGAGCCCCGTCCTCTTTGCATCGAGCATTCGCAGAATGTCCTCGGAGGTACGGTAAGGATCGGGATTCCAGTTCATGGCCGCCCCTGCCATAGAACGCATGCGGCGGCTGACGTAATCGATGAAGCGGTCAGAGGCGAGCGTGTTGTCCTGTACGCAGGAGTATGTCTCGATGCCGTTCAGGACGAAGGCGTAACGGGCGCCCATGGTTTTTTCTGCAGCCGGATCGGCAGCCACCATGGCGAAGGGCATCGCGGGGTTCGCCTGTCCTGCCGCATTTGCCGTATAGGCCATGATCTGACTCGCCCTGGTACTGTCGGTGCAGGCTCCGACGTGCAGCACCGGAGGGATGTTCATGGCTTCTGCAACCTCCCGAAGACCTGCGCCGCACAGCACCGATGCTTCCGGGTGCGCTAACCCGGCAAAGAGCAGGCCCATGCCGGAGCATCCGTGAGCCGTTATCAGCACATCGTTTTTAATCAGTTGTTTGGCTATGATGACCTGGTTGCGTTCAAATACCGCGCCGCGGACGTTCCCGCAGGAACCAAAGTTAACTATGCCCCGGATCTTACCTTCCCGCAACAGACGGGAGAGCCCGTTGATCTTCTTGTCAGGCATGGAGCCGTCGAACAGACGCGAAACCTCCTCGACGCTGAAGCCGAGTTCGACCTTCGCCCTGATATCGGGGACATGCATTCTGCTGCTGTCGCGGTTCCGGTAATTGTCGATGGCGATATCAAGAATCTGTTCGGCAAGCTCATAGATTTTATCGAGGTTTTTCAGGTAGTAGTCGAGTTCCAGCACGATGGCCCCCTCTTTCCTTCCGGAAGGGGAGGTGGTGATCACCTTGGTATGGAACCGGCTCGCGACATGCATCATCCCCGGCAGCACATCCTGCTGGTCGACGACGATAGCCTCGAACGCTCCGGTCGCCACGGCCATTTCGGCCGATGAAGCCATGGCAACAAGAGGAATGCCCAGATCCCTCTCTATAAATTCCCCTCCGGTACAGCACATGCCGTAGAGTTTGATATCCTCGGCTCCGGCGGCTTTCACCTTTTGCATGATTTTCGGCGTGCCGACGATATCGCAGATGGCGAAGGCCACCATGGGCGCATGACCGTTGATGCCGATATTGATGCAGCCATCTTTTCGTATGCTTCCGAGGTTCACGTTGAGCTTCGAGCGCCGCGGCAATCCGTAGACGATATCGGTAGCAAGGGAGGTGGAAAAGACGGTTGTCATCGCATAGGCCACGACCGCACGCATGAAGGCCTGCATGTGGCTCTCGAAATCGGAGTCGGTACCGTGACTGGTCAGGTTGTTGACCTCGAAACACTCGTGGTAGGGACTGATGGGAATGACGCCGAGCTTCTCCCAGAGCGATGAACGTTCCTTCTGGGCGAGGGAAAATATAGTCTCGTGCCGCTTCGGAAGCGACCGCTGGAGGTCGTCGATGAACCGGTCGGCAATCTCCAGGCAGACCTGCTCCACACTCTTGCCTTCGATGTCGAAGCCGAGCGTCTTAGCCACAGCCCAAGCCTTCTCGGGGCAGCGGATCGGTATCGGCGCCGTCCCTTCCGCAGCAGCTTTCAGGGCGATAAAGACCTCCCGGGCATGAGCGCCATGTGCCGCCATACCGGAGGCAAGACGGCGAAGCGCATTGCCGGCAACGATAAGATCGACATCCTTGCCGCAGACCGAAAGGGGAGCTTTTTCCGTCACCCGACAGGGCCCGTAGGAACAGAATGCGCAGCAGGCGCCGGTCAGGCCGTAACCGCACTGCGGATGCTGTTGCAGAAAGCGGTCGAAGGTATTGCTGATCCCTTCCTTTTCCATATGACTGACCATCTCCGCGACAGCCTTGTTTGCGGTATGCTTTACCACCTCTTCCTTGCTGTAGTTGAGCCGGTGGACAAGCTTGATACGCTCTTTCATCGACATCCCCGGCTGGTAGGGCGGAGCATTGCGCGAACCTGTCAGTTCGTCTTCGTAACGGTATTTTTTCTCTTCGGTCATGATCCTTCGCTGTTTAATGGTTCAATGAGTACGGAGCTCCTTGCCCCTGAACGGCTCAGGGCTTCGCAAGTTCCCGGATATAGAGAACAAGCTGACGGATCTGTTCATCGGTAAGACTGTTGCTCCACGCCGGCATATACCGGGCGCTGGCCCTCGATGTATCGGCAATGCCTCCTGAAATAATTTCGTAAAGCTCCTTGTCGCTCATTGCCTGCACGGCATCACTGCCGAGAGGTCGGATTGCGATGCCGAGTTTTCTCGATATTTCGCCGTCGCCCTCTCCATCGCGGCCATGACACATGATGCAGGACATTCCGTAGATGTCGTCGGCGGTATTGCCGGATTTTTTTTCCAGTTCGACCGGCCGTCCTTCGTTGAGTACCCGTACATAGGCAACAAGATCCATGATCTGCTGTCGGGTCAGCTGCATTCCGAAAGGACGCATGTGTATCGATTTACCGTGGGCGATGCCGCCCTTGCTGATGAAGTCGTAAATTTCCCGGTCGGTTTTCTTCTCGAAATACCCCCTGTCGGTCAGGTCGGCCGGTCGCGCCGACAGGGACGCCGCGTAAGGGCCATCTCCTCTTCCGGTCTGACCGTGACAGATAAAACAGTACCCGAGATAAAGCCTGAGCCCGTCCAGAGGATGTTGAGCCGCCGCCGAAGCCGGCGGGTCAGTACTTTTTTCGGACAGGGACTGAAGCGGCTTTTTTCCGGAGCACCCGGAAAACGCAGCCGTCAGGATGAGTGAGGCCGATAGAAGGATGGCCGAAAAACGGCGATTGCTTTCAGTGTTTTTTACCATGGCTGATGGTGGATTTGTCCGTTAAAAAACCAGATCGAGTTCTTCATCTTTGAGCGATGAATAGAGCTGAATGATTTGATCTCGAATCGCTCCGAACTCCCGGTCGGTCCTGCAGACCAGTTCGTGTCGGGGACGGGGCAGGGTATTGGTGATAATCTGCTTTACCCTGCCGGGATTTATATCCATGACACAGAGCTTGTCCGACAGAAAAATGGCTTCGTCCACATCGTGGGTGACAAAAAAAATGGTTGTCCCGGTTTTTTCCCAGGCCTTGAGAATCTGAATCTGCATCTCCTCTTTGGTGAGCGCGTCGAGAGCCTCGAACGGCTCATCCATCAGCAGAATTTTCGGGCGGTTAGCCAACGCTCTGGCAATGGCCGCGCGCTGACGCATACCCCCCGATATCTCATGTACCATTCTCGATTCCGAACCTTTCAGGCCGACAAGCTCAAGCTGTTCCTCCGCGATTTTCCGTCGTTCCCGTTTCGGAATACCTTTGAGTTCAAGGCCGATTTCCACATTTTCAACGACGCTCCTCCAGGGAAGAAGCGCATACTCCTGGAAAACCATCCCTTTGTGCGGCCCGGGACCGCGCTCTTCCCTGCCGTCGAGAATAACGCTGCCCGACGACTGTTCGAGCAGTCCGGCGACGATCTGCAGCGTAACCGACTTGCCGCAGCCGGTCGGACCGAGGATACATACGAACTCCCCTGCATTGATGCTGAGGTTTACCTTTTCAAGCACCGGCAAGGCGGCTCCGTCCTTCATGAAGGTTTTCGAAACGTCCCTGAGCTCAAGCAGCGGTCTTTCAGGCGGAGCACTTCCGTTTATTGTTGTATTCATAGTGGTAAGGGTGTTAGCTGATTGCGCAGGTTCTCAGCCCGGCGTCCTTTTTTATGATGTTCATGACCATTTCGCGGAACGCGATGAACCGGTGATGAAAATCAGGATCACGGGCGGCACTGCCGAGACGGGGCCGTGGGAGATCGTTCCGCAGAATCGCCGCTATCGATCCATCCCGGTTGAGTACGACGATCCGGTCGGCAAGCTTTACCGCCTCGTCAAGATCGGAGGTAACAAAAACAACCGTATTTTTTTCGGTTTCCCATATGCGGGTTATCTCCTGGTGCATGGTCATTTTTGTTTTCGAGTCCAAAGCGTTGAACGCCCCGTCCATAAGCAGAATAACCGGCTTTATGGCAAGAATCATGGCAAGCGATGCCCTTCGCTTCATGCCCCCGGACAGTTCTCCGGGATGTTTTTTAACCGCGTAACCGAGACCGACCATCTCAAGGCATCGCATCGCTTCGGCATGCCGCTCGCTCTGGCTCATCTCGCTCTTCCTGAACTCGAAACCAAGCTCGACGTTCCTGAGCACGCTCCTCCAGGGAAGCAGCGCATACTCCTGAAAGATCATGCCCCGGTCCGCGCCTGGACCAGTGACGGTCTCGCCGTTGAGCAGTATCGATCCCGCTGTAGGGAAATCAAGCCCGGCTATAAGATTAAGAAGGGTTGACTTTCCGCATCCTGTAGGACCCACGATAACGAGGAACTCGTTCTTCATGACGTCGAAGGAGCAATCGCGAAGCGCGCAGAACTCCCTGCCGTTTTTTTTGAAGGTTTTCGTCACCTGCCTGACGCTGATGAGTACTGAACTTTCTGTATTCATAGTGGTTTCCCGACAGGTTAGTTCTTCCATGAAAATTTATTAATAAGCCATCTGTTAACAGAATCGAGCAGATAGCCGATCATGCCGATAGCCATAATGGTTGCCATGAGCTGATCGTAACGGAAGCGGTCGCGGGTGTCGAGAATGAAATACCCCAGGCCGTCGGGCACGCCGAGCATTTCAGCAGGCACAAGAATAATCCAGCTTACCCCTACGGCAAGCCGCAACCCGGTCAGCATGTCGGGAACCGCAGCGGGAATGATGATCTTGCGGAGAATGCCAATATCCATAGCCCCCATGGTTTTGGCCATATTCACCCAGAGCGGGCTGACCCTGCCGGCTCCGTGTGAGGTATTGAGAATAAGCGGCCAGATGGCTACCAGCCAGAGCAGAAAAACAACGGAAACATCGCCGACGCCGAAAATGATTATAGCTATCGGCATCCACGCAAGGGGAGAGATCATGCGCATGAACTGAAAAACAACATAGGTCAGCTGCTCGACTCTCTTGAAATAGCCGACCAGCACCCCGATCGGAAGAGCGACAACGACGGCAAGGGAAAGACCCAGCAGCACCCGACGAAGACTCGGCAGCGCGTGATGAATCAGTTCGCCGTTTTTTACCATTTCGACGAGAGCAAGAATTGCCGCAAGCGGCGAAAACGCCTCGCTGAAATCAGCGCCGAACAACTTGAGCGCACTGGCGATCTGCCAGACGATCATGAAAAGGATAACGCCAAGCACATAAAAACTTCTGTCGGCAATAAGGGCGATGAGCCCGGAACTGTTTGTTTGACGGGTGTCGTTTGGTTTAGCCATAAGATCATAAAAAATGGTTTTCGGGAAATTGCCGGGAAAACTCAAAAATAGTCCATCCGGCACGCTCGGGCATGCCGGTGGTTTTCCCGAAATCGAACGATCGACACCCTTCTGATTTCCGTACCGGCAGAGCGCCGGAAATCAAAAGGGACCTTATACCTTGATGATTTCTTCCCGGACCGTCGGCATTTTTGCATTGACGCCCGCAAACAGCGAGAGACCGCCGAGCTCAGCGGCTGCGGCCTCGACACCGGCAGTATACATCAGTTCGCGGTGCACTATCGCCGGATCGAGAGACTGGAGGAAACTGGCGTCGCCTTCCATTTTAGTCAGCTTCATCATTTCCACGATATGGCGGGTAGCCGATTCGAACTGATACGGTTCGTAGGATATCCGTTTTGTCTGCCACTCGGGATGCTGGATCGCGCCGGTGCCACCGCTGGCGCCATAGGTTTCAAGATCGTACTTCATCATGGCCCGCTTGACGATTTTTTCAGGCAGCGGGAGATACTGCGCTCCGTCTTTGGAGAGAATATGCGCCGCCTGCTCGGGGTTGTTCAATGCCCATAGTTCAGCCTTGACAAGGGCCTGAATGACCTTGTGCGACCATTCGCGATCTTCAAGGTCCTTTTCATTCATGACGGCAACGCAGCAGGGATGATTTTTCCATACGTCGCCGGTAAACCGGACGATTTTCCCGTTTGCGAGCAGCTCGCCGGCGGCATTGAACGGTTCTGCTACGATATAGCCGTCAATGGCATTCGATGCCATCGCCGTAGGCATGTCAGGAGGAGCCATGACGAAAAGGTTCATCTGCTTGTTGCCGAGAGGCGCCGTCTTGCTCTGGATAACGGTCTCGATACCGAATTCGCGGGCGATCATCTGTATGATGATGTTATGCATGGAGTACCAGTACGGAATGGCGATCTGCTTGCCTCCAAGGTCGGCATAGGAGTTGATGCCGCTCTCCTTGCCTACCGTTATTGCCGATCCGTTGATGTGGTCCCAGGCGACAACCTTGACGGGAAATTTTTTGCTGTAGCGCATGTAGATGGGAATCGGCGCCAGAAGATGGGTCAGGTTGAACCGGCCGGCCATAAACGCTTCGGCCATAGGGGCCCACCCCCGGATCAGAACGGGCTTATCCGACTCCAGACCAAGCTCCTTGTAGAAACCAAGTTCATGAGCAAGAATGATCGGCGTGGCGTCGGTAATCGGCAGATAGCAGCTGGTCACTTTTTTCGCGCCCGCTTTGCCGGCTCCTTCGGGACTTTTCGAGCATCCCTGAAGCAGCGGATATCCGCCAAGGACTGCCCCGAGGCCGATTGCGGAAGTTTTGAGAAAATCCCTGCGGGTAGAGATGTTTTTTTCCTTACTCATGACAACCTCCATTATTACGGTTATGTATGGTTACGCGGGCTTTGTGAAACAAGTCGGGATACCCGGGGGAAGCATCATAACGCATCCATCGAAGATGCCCATGAACCCCCGGATGAAGGAACTGAACTGCGCCTGGCCGGCTGGCCAAAGAATCCGGATCGGTAACGATTGTTAACTGGCCTGGCGAAAAAAAAGACGAATGTATGCTGAGCGTCCGGGGGAGTATCGCTCTATGAAAAACATGAGTATGGAATAAAACAATGAACTGTCTGAAGCAGGAAAAACCAGGGAAGAGATATGCGTATAAACTATATCGACATATATTATTAAAATTTATTAATCATATATGATATATGCAAAAGAAAAAGTAACGATTGTTACGATCCGGAGAAATAAAAAACGACTCAGAACGCTGCGATACCATCAAGCAATTTGCTTATATGCGCCTCCATTTCAGGACATGCCACATAGGGCACAGCGCCCTGAAGATCTGCTTCGACCGCATGAAAATCAAAAGGAATTGCCGCTCGGATATCATCCGAACCAAGCAGGGAGGAAATCTCCCGGATCTGCTCGCTGCTGTAGAGTTTGTTGACGATATAGCCGATCTCAGGTATTCCCGTCTGCAGGGCAAGATCGGTTATTTTTTTCGCCGTATCGATCGAGCGAATGCCTGGCTCAACCACTATAAACAGAATATCGACCGATTGTGCCGTTCCTCTGGTCAGATGCTCGAATCCCGCTTCCATATCGAGAATAACCCATTCGTCCCTTTCGACCATCAGATGTCTGAGAAATGAGCGCAACAGGGCGTTTTCAGAACAGTAGCATCCGGACAGGGCCTCTTTGAGTCCGCCCATCACCATTACCCGGATACCGTTGACTTCAACGGAAAATTTTTCGACGAGATCGTCAACTTTGGGGTTGAGCACAAAATACCCGCCCATATCGCCAGGTTTGGACCCGGTGCGCTCTTCAATGAGAAGCTTCCGATCTATCAGCGGCGTTATCCGTCCGTTTTTTTCATGATCGTATCCGAGAGCCTCGGCCAGGCTGCCGTTGGGATCGGCGTCGATGGCTAAAACCGATCTGCCCCGCAGTGCGAGACCGTAAGCAAGCATGGAGCTGATCGTCGTTTTTCCGACGCCTCCTTTTCCGCTGACAGCGATTTTCATTGCACGATCTCCTTATCTCGACGGGTTAAACCAAGAACAGCAGATGCCGGCATTGATCAAATGACCGCCGGCAACCGTAAAAACCTGGAATTTGCTCGTAAACAGTTCAGATAAAAAGCGACATATTCGCATCGGCTGCATATTCAAGGAACATCGCCGCTCCGCCGTACTCCACGCCGTCAATAAAATCCTTCCTCTCAAAACCGAAAACATCCATGGTCATCTGGCAGGCGATAAACCGTACGCCGCTCTCCTGGCACATTTCGCGAAGCTGCTCGATAGTGGCGACCCCTTTTTTCTTGAAGGTTTCCTTCATGAGCATGGTGGCCATATTGTCGAATCCGGGAACGTTTCCGGAAATTATATTCGGGATGGGCCAGTTGATCCCCTGAAAATCCTTGCTCCCGAAAGGCATTTTCATCGGCATAGCCGGATTGCCTGTCGGAGTGACTTTGAGATCGATCTCTTTTTTCAGGAGCGGAAGACCGTAAAAAGTAAAAAACAGCACAGCTTCCATATCCATGGCCGCCGCCGCGGAAGCAAGAATAAACGGAGGGTACGCCCAGTCAAGTGTGCCTTTCGATGCGATGATAGCGAGTTTCTTGGTGTCAGCCATAGTGATTCTCCCGATCAGGATTTCTGGATGTAGAAGGTATAGGTGCCGCCTTCGGTGGTGCTGTCAACGATTTTATGTCCCGTTCTGTTCGACCATGAAGCCATGTCGTTTGCGGAACCGGAATCCGTTGAGATCATTTTGAGAACTTCGCCGCTCTGCATCTGATCAACCTCTTTCTTGGTTTTCAGAATAGGCAGCGGACAGTTCATTCCGGAACAATCGAGCGTACGGTTGACTGTAAATTCAGACATGGTGCCTCCTGTTGTTTTGAATTTTCTTTCGGGGTAAGGTGTCGCGATATTGATGCGACTCTAAACTATATAACCAAACAATTATATAATTATAATAATAAGTCGGGAAAGAAACAAGAATTTCCTGCCATTTTTTTGGTCAATCGACAGTCGGTTATCTCAGGAAGCTATACCGACAACCGCAGCAGCGAGCACAATAACCTGTAGCAGGGCAATAAGCGCATACGTCCGGTTCTTCTCGCCGAGAAAAACCGGAATGACGGAAACAAGACAGATCATCGCCGCCATCGAAAGAAAAACGATCGAAAAATAGCTGAGTACATCCCCATGAAGAGGGTCCTGCACCCACGACCAGCCCGAGGGAACCGTTAGAATACGGTTCATTTCGGCAGCTCTCATATGCCAGTGAGCGGCAACGTCTTCGATGGATACGGTCAGAGGAAGAAGCTTGAGCACATAGATGAGAAAACCTGCCGCAATCAGCGCCATGCCGATATGCGAAACTACATCGAGTACCGAAGCATAGACAAGCTGTACCTGGTCGATTTCCGCTTTTTCCCGCTTTTTCCCGCTCATAGTCCCATCCCTTTTATAATTGAACGAAGTCCGGCTATGACCATCATGACTATCACGACAATGCGTACCGAACCGGTGTTGACCTTCGTGAGCATTCTTGCGCCAATTTTCGAGCCGAGCATAACCCCGCCGACAGCCGGTACGGCAATCAACGGAAGCACTGCGCCTTTATAAAGGTAGATCCAGGCCGCGGCGGCTCCGTTCATGGAGAGCACCAGCCCGCTTGTGGCCACGGCAACCTTGAGCGGAGCTCCCATAAGAAGATTGAGCACGGGCACGTTTGCCCAGCCCGCACCCATGCCGAACATGCCTCCGATAAAACCGATAAAGAAAAACAGCACCAGTCCAATCGGAGTACGATGAACTTTCCAGTTGACGGTTTCGTCGATAGTCGGTTCATAATAACTCCCGGAAATACCGAGAGCTTTCGCGATAACGTCGGACTCGCCTACTTCAGGGTAGCCGGATTTTCCGGCTTTCATCATTATGGCTGCAATTGAAATAATGGCAATTCCCAGAAGAAGCTGCACGCTGTCTGCGGACATCATGAGTCCTGCGATAGCTCCGGCAATCGAGCTGACAGAGCCGATAAGGGAGAGCGGCAGGCTGAGTTTCAGATCTGCAAGCCCTTTTCTCAGCAGAGACGGACCTGCGGAGAGAGCGCCGGAAAGGGCTACCAGCAAACCGGCTCCACGAACGAAATCGAGATGAAAAGGGAAAAAACTGCTGACAATGGGAACAAAAAGCACCCCTCCGCCGACACCGGCGAGAACGGATACGATTCCGAGAAAAAACGAAAATACGAAGAGAAGCAGCACCCAGATCCACCAGACCGTTGGAGCGGCCGACGGAAGCGAGGATGCAAGGAGATCGGGCGGAAGCAGCAGCATGATGAATGCCGGCAGCACAGTACAGAGAACTGGAACTAATTTATTACTGCCGGCTGCGCGCATGGCTGATTATCAATGGATTGAAAAAAACAGATACTGCTGCAGCTGCTGCCGAAAAAAACAGGTTATGTTTCCGGCAGCTTTCGCAGAGAGCATCTTTCTCGCTGAACATGCTTATTTCAGATAGTAGGTCTTTTCATCGGGTCTGAACGGACGGTTAAGCCAGAGCGGACGGCGAAGGCCTCCGGGGCCGGGCGCAGGACGCGTCATGGCAAGCCACTCCTTGTAAATCCGGAAAGAACGGTCGGTATCGACAAAAACATCGCCATACTGGTCGCCATCGTGCGCCTTCTCGATCCTGACCTTCTGGTGCCAGCAGTGCATGCCGCTGATCGGATCGGGATGTACCGGAAAGGTGATGTTCTGATGAACGCCGCCATCCGACCAGAAAATCCTCGACGAGTCGGCATCGCTGCTCTCGTAGGGCTGGATGTTCTCTTCAACGCGCATTTTCCACTTACCTTTCCCTTCTTTTGAGATATTGACCCTGTTGGCCGCCCAGCGGTTGGCTTCGGGGTCCTGCTCGCGACGCCAGCGTCCGATGTGATGCGAACAGGCAACCACGCCCGGACGGATTCCTTCGGTTACCCATGCACGGTTCACGAAAAAGCCTATATCGGTGTTAACCCTGATAAGGTCTCCGTTGGCTATGCCGAGAGCCGCGCCGTCGTCAACGTTGATCCAGACCGGATTGCGGTGAGCGATTTCGGCAAGCCATTTGGCATTGCCGGATCGGGAGTGAATCAGCACCGGAAGACGGAAGGTCGGCACCAGCACAAACTCTCCTTTCTTATGGTTCATGGTCTCCTCATGGATATGGCTCTTGATGTAGCCGGGCAGGCGATACTCCGGCCACTTCCAGTCGATCATGGTGCCTGAAAAGAACTCCTGCTTCTTCGAAGGGGTCGGAAAACCGGCGCAGGAGCGTCCGGCGACTTCCACGCCGACCGCCTTGCCGTTTTTCACGATCAGCCCGCTCTGCGATTGCACAGAAGCGCCGTCGAGATCGGAGGGCGGCACCGCTTTTTCATGCACATTGTAAACGTTGCTTTCGACCTCGAACGCTCCGTATTTCTGCATGTAATCGAACGCTGAAAGCCCCTCTTCCGCAGCTTTTTCAGGCAGCCCTGCCGTATGCTCGAAGATGTATCGATAGTACTCGTCAATGGTGATTTTCTCGCCTGGCCTGTAAGGCGACATGCAGTACTGGCGGATGCCGAGGCTGCCGTCAGGGTCGATGCGCCAGGTCAGTTCGATCCAGAATTCATCCTCTTCCCAGACTTCGCCGGGATTGGCCTCCCAGGTATATCTGACCGGTTTGCCCATTCTTCTCAGGGCGGTGCGCAGCACCGGCTGACGGAAAGCGATCCATTTTCCGGCGTGTGTTTCGTAACTGAGCAGGTCGTGCCTTTCGGCCGAGTGGCCCATCGGCAGAACGTAATCGGCAAAATAAGCGGTCTCGCTCCAGGTGGGAGTAAGCGCAGCGTGCAGTCCGATTTTCGATTCGTCCTCAAGCGCCTCTATCCACGAAAAGCCGTCGGGATAGGTCCAGACCGGATTGAACACCCTGGTGAAATAGACGTCGAGTTTTCCTCGACCTTCTTTGAGAAAATGGGGAAGCAGAAAGCTCATCTCGAAATGCGCGAGCGGATAGTCGTTTGGCAGATGGAGCGGGTTCCAGAAGGTCTGCGGTTTGGGTTCCGCATGCACTTGCGGCTTGAACTTGTTCCATGCGCTGGGAGAGGTGCCGCCCGGCGTACCGACGCTGCCTGTCAGTACGTTCAGGAAGTGCAGCGTACGCGACACTGCCCAGCCGCCGAGATTGCCGCTGCTGGCGCTTCGCCAGACATGGGTAGAAAACTGAGAGCCGGCCTCTCCTATCTTTCGGGCGATCTCGACGATCATGGCGGCATCTACGCCGCTCTCTTTCGAAGCGTATTCGGGGGTATAGTGCGCATACTCCTTTTTCAGCCCTTCTATGAAGTTTTCGAAGGTCACAGGAGTTCCGGGGTATTCAGCCTGTAGGTACTCCTGCCAGTTCACCCAGTTTTCCAGGTAGGTTCTGTTGTAAAGGCCCTCGTCGATAATCACCTTCGCCATGGCAAGCAGCACGGCCGGTTCGGTGCCGGGGTAGCTCGGCATCCAGTAGTCCGACATGCTTGCGGTATTGGAAAGCCGGGGATCGAGGACGGCGAGCTTGGCCCCTTTCATGCGAGCCTCGATAATGCGCTGCGAATGCGGATTGAAATAGTGGCCCGATTCAAGATGGGCGCTGACCAGAAGAATGAATTTCGCATTGGCATGATCGGGGGAGGGGCGATCGAACCCTTCCCATATGGCGTAACCGAACCGAGCGCCAGAGGAACAGACGTTGGTGTGACTGTTGTGGCCGTCAACATTCCATGCCCGAAGAATCCATTCCATGAACCCGTCATGGCCGGGACGCCCGACATGGTAAGAAATTTCGTTGTTCCGACCTTCCATGATGGCCTTGCGCATCCGTCCTGCTATATCGTCGAGCACGCTGTCCCAGCTGACCCGTTCCCATTTACCGTCGCCCCTCTTTCCGGCGCGCTTCATGGGATAGAGCACCCGGTCGGTGTCCTGAATCTGGTTAAGCGTTGCCGGACCCTTCGCGCAGTTTCTGCCGCGGCTCGCCGGATGATAGGGATTTCCGGTCAGCTTGCGGATTTCCATGGTCTCTTTATCGACATAGGCAAGAAGTCCGCAACCCGCTTCGCAGTTGAAACATGCGGTCGGAACCAGCATGTACTCTTTCGTCTTGCGCTCGGGCCAGCTTTTGGCGTCATACTCGACCCAGTTATCCCATTGCTCGGGCGGTGGGGAGCTGACCTCCGAACCCTCTTCAGCCGCACGAAGGGCTTTCGCCCCGCCGTTCTCTGCGTGCAGATCAGGAATAAGGTGCAGCTTTTCAGCAAGGCTTTCTATAACGGTTGGTTTATGGGTATAGCTCATGGTAAACTCCGGCACATGGTTAACTTAAAGGTATTCTCTGCGGGGCCTGAACCCAGACTTTTTCTGTGAAGAACACGCCGCACAGTCCGAGAAGGGAGGCAGCGGCAAGCATCAGCGGATCTGAAGAAAACAGCATAACGAGTAAAGGAAGCAGGTTTCCTCCGAGAAAACTTCCGCTCCAGAACTGATTTTTCAGGCTGCCCTCACGGATGATTTCGGCCGCGCGTTCCGCAGCTACCGAGGGATGCTTTCCGTATAGCTCGATCAGCATGATTGCGATATGCAGTCCGAAACCTGCAGTCAGAAGCTGACGGAGCAGTGCAAGGAGTTCCGGGGAGCTTCCGGTAGCGAACCCGAGCAGCAGCATGGCCGAGCCGCCGGCGAGCAGGGAGTTCAGAAACATATGCAGAAGCAGCATCGGACTCTGCCAGAAATCGCGCCCTTTCGCTGCGCCGAAAAGAAAAGCAGTATAGATTGCCGTCACGATCGCAAACAGCGCCCCGCCCCAGAGCGCGACGGTTTCAAGCGCGGGAATCTGCAGAAACCTGGCCCCGCCCCACAAGGCAAGAAAGGCTCCGTAGCCGGTTATGGTAAGACCTCCGCGAACAAGCCATGAGCCGAATTGCGGACGCAGCATGACCGATGAAAATCGGTCCGGACGATCGAGATCCTTGATAAGAAATCCGCCCGTAAGAGCAAGAAATGCGAGCGAAACCACCCATGCCGCCCATTGAAGCGAATCGGAAAGTTGAAGCCTGAAAACCACAAGCAGCGCAAAAAATACAAGAAAGACTCCGGACGAAACCGCCTTGGCCGTCACGTAAGCCGGCACTTCCCATCCCCAGACGGCGCCTTTCGACGGGATATCATAAACCCGACGGACTTTCGGGCCGGTAGAAGGAACCGCATGGGTGCGTTTTTCGATTCCTGGTGCGCCTTTTCCTTTTTCGGCAAAATGCCCGACGCCTCTTGACTGAGCGCTCCAATGATACTCCTCCAGCATCGGAGCCGCCATCGGATCGAGCGAAGGGCCGTCTCCGTTGATATAGAACAGTTTCGGCAAGGTGCCCTTTTCAGGCTTGCGCACGACGGTACGCTCTCCGGCAACCAGAGCGGCAATTTTGCTGCCCGGATCGTCGAGATCGCCCGAAACGATTGCCTGCTGCGGACAAATGGCCACGCATGCCGGCTGGAGACCGACCTCCTTGCGATGCGCGCAGTAGTTGCACTTAGCCGACGTATGCGTATCGGGGTCAATGTAAAGCGCATTGTAAGGGCAGGCCTGGGCACAGGCCTTGCAGCCTATGCAGCGGCGACTGTCGAAATCCACAATGCCGTCAGGACGCTTCTGCAGAGCCTCTACCGGGCAGATATCGACGCAGGGCGGTTCGGCGCAGTGGTTGCAGCGCAGAACGGTAAAGTAGCGCCGGGTATCGGGAAAGGTCCCTTTTTCGACATATTTCACCCAGGTACGGTTCACTCCGAGAGGAACCTGGTTTTCGGACTTACATGCAACCGTGCATGCATGGCATCCGATACATTTCCGGGCATCGATAACAAAACCGTAGTTCATGCACTGATCTGTTCTGATTGAAAGAATCAACACGGTCAAGCGCCCGCAGGCAGCTCAGCCATTTAAAAAAATCAGGGTCGGGATGGGAATGATTTCCGGCATGAACGCGTTCGCTCTCTGAAACCTTCTCCTCTCAAGGCCCGAAGACCGAAACATCACACTGAAAAGCATCTTCCGGCAGGATTCCATCCCGACCTAACGGTATATAGTCGGCTGACGCGTTCCATATACAGCAACCCTCAACCGGCATTACACGAAAAATTAACCGCCTTGACCATAGGTCCACAACCGTAGTCGCACGGCTCTTATGTAATCAAAAAACGGGGATCCGGTATGCCGCACCGGGTAATCCTAACGAAAGGATTATTTCCGATGAGTATATTATTATATAACTGAGTGGTTATATAATAATAAATACACGTCATACTCCCAAAAAAAATCTGCTGTCAGAACACTTTTTTTATTCCTCCCTTCATAACGGTCAACTCTTTTATTATCAGTCACTTAAAGCATTTCGACCATACACGGTCGCTGGTCGCCGTCCAAAAAAGATGCTGCGAAAGGATTATTTTTCTTTTCTGAACCCTATTTTCCCTAATTGTTGCGGCTTATGTTACACAAGCCTCAGCCGCGCGATTACATCTCCAACCATGAAAACCATATCAGTCATGAGCGCTCACATCTATAAAAAAGTTGAAATTGTCGGGTCATCGGCAACCAGCATCGAGGATGCCGTAAACAATGCCGTCGCAAAAGCCGCAGAGTCGATAAGACATATCCGCTGGGTTGAAATAGTCGAGACCCGCTGTCATGTAGAAGAACAGAAAATCGCCTACTGGCAGGTTACCGTAAAAATCGGCTTTACACTGGATGAAAACTGAAATATCCCTGCACGGAAAAGGGCGCATTGATTTGCGCCCTTTCTTTTTGTAATCACTCTCCGCCTGCACACTCCCTAAAGTTCATGGGAATAGTTCAGTGACCAGTTAAGCTGACTGTGACCGATCTCAAGTCCTTCTGCATTGGTTTCTCTGACTTCCGGAGCCCATGCAAGAGCCGCCGAAACAGATGACCTGTCGGAAAGCCGGTAACCGAATCCTGTCGTATAGTGGTTTTCGGTTATCGCCGGAAACATGGGGTTGAGATACATATCGGGTACGGGATTCGAAGCAAAGCTGGCTCCTGTTCTGAGAGCAAGCCTGTCGGTTGCACGGTACTGAACGCCGACAGAAAAGACCGTCTGATCTTTCCAGTTCTGCAGCATCTCCACATCGAGCTTCTGCCCCGCAAACGGCCCGTTGGAAAAGGCGTTGTCAGCGGTAAAGGATGTTGAAAACTTCCCCATTACCGATGACCAGTCGATATGCTTGAGGTCAGCGGTAAGCATCCAGCGCTCTGAGGGATGCAGGGCGACTCCTGCGGCAAGGGTGCCGGCCACTCGAAATTACGAACCTTGATGGTGCCGCTCACCGACTGGATAAAGGGGTTGTTCACCGCATCTTTCCCGGAAAACGAAAGTACCGCTCTGGAGGTTTCGAGATCGGAAATCCGGGTCTGCGAGTGATAGCTTCCTCCCACCGTAAGCAGCTTGCCTAACCGGTGGGTAATGCCCACCTTGAACCCGGTACCGTAACCTATCGCCTCACCGAGAAAGGCGTTGTCGTTCGAGAAATCGTAGCGGACGTAGTCGATATCGCTCACCATACCCGAACCGATCATTCCGCCGAGCGTACCGAACATCGAACCGCTTACAGAGCCTCCCTGACCCATGGTCATGGCGCCGAAATGCGCTCCGTCCATATCCATCCGCAGATCCATGCTTGCCCAGAGTAAATCGAGCGATGCCCCGATGACTGTATTTTGAGTAAGGTTATATGCTACGGGAAACATCAGGCGTCCGACTCCCACTTCGGAACGGATATCCTGCCCGCTCAGAGGAACCATTCCCGACTTCGTCATGGGCATGCCATAGCTGAACAGCGGGGAGTTTTCGCCATATTCCGTTCCCATCCCTCCCTGAGCGAGAACGGCAAATCCCCAGGTGATTTTTCCGTCTTTGCGCATGTACGAAAGCGAGGGCATGTAATAGGAATCTCCTTTCGATTCGGCAGTCACGCCATGAAAGCCGAGATTCACGTCAGGATGAAGGCCGCGGATACCAATTCCGAGTTCAGAAGCCCCATCCTCCCTTAGACCAAGGGTTGCCGGATTATTCGTAACCCCTGAATTTCCTGTATCATATGCCGTGCTTGTCCCTCCAAGAGCATGAGATTTAGCCCCGTACCCTTCGAGATTCATGCCGTTGGTTGCAAAAGCGGTTGACGCCGCTGAAAGAACAGCCAGAAAAGCCATTCCGGATAGTGTTTTTCGAAGCATACTGTCAGTTGTTGGTGGTTATTGATTCGGTTAAAGCTCCAAAGCGACTGATAACCCGCAACAAATCCTCAGGAATTACAGAAAAATGATTTTCCTCCAGGAAGAATTTGCATCGATAAAAGCGGAATCATCTGACAAAAAGGGGAATGGAGCAAATAAAAATCCACTATATAGCTATATAGTTAATCATTAGATAATAAAAAATATCTATAATACCGAAGTAAAAAACAGAAAACATGAACTGATAATATGAGAGAGAGAGAATGACGGGATGAAAAGATCAGCGAAGCAGATGCAGAGGGGAAAAAAAATGCGCAGGGAAGGAACCCTGCGCATGTACAGCCGATATGAACGGAATTTGTCTCAGTGATCGACAGAGTAGCACTCAGGAGCAAGAGACCAGTGCTCGGGTGACATCCAGAGCGTCGAGAGCATCAGCTCCCTGATGTGAGAGAACTCTTTAGGCAGACGATCATAGATGATCTCGAACAGCTCCTCGTGCGAGAGCAGCTCTTTTTTCCATGCTTCGCGATCTACCGACATGAGCTTTGAGAACTTTTCCGGGGTCATCTCATCGAGACCTTCCCAGTCGAGCGCTTCATACTTCGGCATCCAGCCAAGCGGACTCTCGACGGCACCGGCCCTTCCATGCACGCGATCGACAATCCACTTCAATACGCGCATGTTCTCGCCGAATCCAGGCCAGAGAAACTTGCCGTTCTCGTCCTTGCGGAACCAGTTGACCCCGAAAATTCTCGGCAGTTCAGAAAGTGTCCGGCCGACATGGAGCCAATGGTTGAAATAATCTCCCATGTGATAACCGCAGAAAGGAAGCATGGCAAAGGGATCGCGACGAACTTCTCCGATTTTTCCGGCAGCGGCTGCTGTTTTTTCGGAACCCATGGTTGCCGCGAGGTAAACTCCGGAATTCCAGTTTGCGGACTGGTAAACAAGCGGCACGGTATCCCTGCGACGACCGCCGAAAATAAATGCACTTATCGGCACGCCGGCAGGATTCTCCCAGTCGGCATCGAGAGATGGACACTGGCTCGCAGGTGAGGTGAAGCGCGCATTCGGATGCGCAGACGGACGTCCGCAACCGGGAGTCCAGGGGTTTCCCTGCCAGTCGATCAGTTCCGGAGGAACCGTATCGGTCATATCTTCCCACCAGACATCGCCTTCCGGCGTCAGTGCCACGTTGGTGAATATCGAGTTGCTGGCCAGGGAAGCCATGGCATTCGGATTCGATTTATTCGATGTACCTGGTGCAACCCCGAAAAATCCGTACTCGGGATTGATGGCGTAGAGACGTCCGTCTTCCGCAGGCTTGATCCAGGCGATATCGTCGCCGATAGTGGTAACTTTCCAGCCTTCATAGGATATCGGCGGAATCAGCATGGCGAAGTTGGTTTTACCGCAGGCGCTTGGGAATGCAGCCGCGACATAGGTCTTTTCGCCTTCGGGCGACTCGACGCCAAGGATAAGCATGTGCTCTGCAAGCCATCCTTCATCGCGGGCCATAGAGGAGGCGATGCGAAGTGCGAAACACTTTTTACCAAGCAGGGCGTTGCCGCCGTATCCGCTGCCGAATGACATGATGGAGCGCTCTTCAGGGAAATGGACAATGTATTTCCTGTCATTGCACGGCCAGGGAACATCCTGCTGCCCGGGCTGAAGGGGAGCGCCGACCGAATGAAGACAGGGAACGAATTCTCCTCCGTCACCGAGCACATCCAGCACTTTGCTGCCCATTCTGGTCATGATGCGCATGTTGGTTACAACATAGGGGGAATCGGTAATCTCCACGCCGATATGGGCAATCGGAGAGCCGAGGGGACCCATGCTGAATGGAATGACATACATGGTACGACCCTGCATACAGCCGTTATAAAGTCCGCGAAGGGTCTCTTTCATCTCTTTCGGAGCAACCCAGTTATTGGTCGGTCCGGCATCCTGGCGACGGATACTGCAGATATAGGTACGATCCTCCACACGGGCGACATCGCTCGGATCGGAACGACAGAGAAAACTGTTCGGGCGCTTTTCTTCGGAAAGCCTTATGAATGTACCGCTCTCGACCATCTGCTGACAGAGGGTATCGTACTCTTCCTGACTTCCGTTGCACCAGTAAACGGAATCCGGCCGACAAAGATCGGCTGTTTCCTGCACCCATTGGAGCAGCTTCAGGTTTTTCACAAAATCCGGGGGATTGATCGGCATAACGCTCATGATCTTCCTTGTTTTTTTCGGAGAGTTTATAAAATAAAAAGTCCGCAGTCAACCCTGACTGCGGACATGCAAATAAAATCTATGTGAACCGGTAACTCGCGTTTTTGCTCTTCTCCGGGTTCTGTACTGTGATGTTCATATAGTTTCGTTTACCTGGCAGCTTTGGCCGGCTTCATTGCATCGAGAATCGCTTTCTCGAAAACCGCCTTGCTTCTCGCTCCTGTAATAATCTGGGTAATCTGGCCGGATCTGTTGACGACAAATGTTGTGGGAATCGATCGGATCCCCCCTTCGACGTAACGTCCGTAAGCATTGACCAGTTTCTGATCTGCCATGACCACAGGATAGTTGATCCCGCTGCTTTTCATGAAGCTTTTTATGGAATCGTCGTTCTCGTTGACTGCAACACCTATAAAGGTGAAGCCTTTGGCCTTGTATGCTTTCTGCAGGGCCACCATATCGGGAATTTCCGACCTGCAGGGAGGGCACCACGATGCAAAAAAATTGACGATATAAGCTTTCCCTGCAAACTGCCGGGAAGAAACCGCTTTTCCGTCGATACCCACGGCTGAAAATGCCGGAGCTTTGGATGCCCGTGCTGCTGCCGTTTCCGTCGCCTGAGCTGCCGGAAAGGCGAGAAACAGCAGCAATGCCGCGATAAAAGGGATCATTTGTCCTTTTGCCGTCCTGATCATAGTTGTCATTATGATAATCTCTTGTATTCTCTCCGCCTCAAACGTTTAAAAGTGTGAATATACATATCTGACGCCTTAAATATACAATTCTTCCGTTTTATAAAAGGCATCTGTCAGCACCCTATTAATCTTTGCTATTCAACGATAAATAAATTATATTTCGGCTTTATTTTTGAAATGGCCAACGCCACCTTAGCTCAGCTGGTAGAGCAACTGTTTCGTAAATAGTAGGTCGTGGGTTCGAGTCCCGCAGGTGGCTCGCATCCGGAAGAAATCGCCTGACGGCATATTCTAAAATAGCCCGTTACGTGAAAACTCTGAAGAGCCGTTACCGGACAATCATAACGTTTGATTTCACCATAAAATCCTATCCACACTGTCACTATGCAAGAAGGTAAGATTTCCCAGATCATCGGCCCTGTTGTTGACGTAGATTTTCCTGAAGGACAACTGCCGTCGATTTTAGATGCGCTGTACATTGTCCGACCGGACGGCTCCAGGCTGGTTCTTGAAACCCAGCAGCATCTCGGAGAAGAACGCGTTCGTACGGTTGCCATGGAAAGCACAGACGGCCTGGTCAGAGGACTCAGCGTTGTCAATACAGGAGAATCCATTCAGGTTCCTGTCGGCTCTGAAGTACTCGGAAGAATGCTCAATGTGGTAGGCGATCCTATCGACGGCAAAGGCCCGGTCAATACCAAGAAAACCTACTCGATCCACCGCTCTGCGCCGAAGTTTGACGAGCTTTCAACCAAAGCGGAGATGTTTGAAACCGGCATCAAGGTTATCGACCTTCTTGAACCGTATTCCCGCGGTGGCAAAACCGGTCTTTTCGGTGGCGCCGGTGTCGGAAAAACCGTGCTGATCATGGAACTGATCAATAACATCGCCAAACAGCAGTCCGGATTCAGCGTGTTCGCTGGTGTAGGAGAACGTACCCGCGAAGGAAACGATCTCTATCACGAAATGATGGAATCAGGTGTTATCGAAAAAACAGCTCTCGTCTTCGGCCAGATGAATGAGCCTCCGGGAGCCCGTCAGAGGGTTGCGCTGACCGGTCTGAGTATTGCAGAATATTTCCGTGATGAAGAGAACCGCGACGTGCTTCTTTTCATCGATAACATTTTCCGTTTCACTCAGGCAGGCTCCGAAGTGTCCGCACTTCTCGGACGTATGCCAAGCGCGGTAGGCTATCAGCCGACACTCGCTACGGAAATGGGTGAACTTCAGGACAGAATCACTTCGACCAAGAAAGGCTCCGTCACATCTGTTCAGGCTATCTACGTGCCTGCTGATGACCTTACCGATCCGGCTCCTGCGACGGCATTTACGCACCTCGACGCCACAACGGTGCTTTCCCGTTCCATTGCGGAGCTCGGTATCTACCCGGCTGTCGATCCGCTCGACTCGACATCACGAATTCTCGATCCGAACGTCGTCGGAGACGACCATTACGATACCGCTCAGGCAGTAAAGCAGATCCTGCAGCGCTACAAGGATCTTCAGGACATCATTGCAATTCTCGGTATGGATGAGCTCAGCGATGAAGACAAGCTTGTTGTTTCAAGAGCGAGAAAAGTACAGCGATTCCTTTCGCAGCCATTCTTCGTTGCCGAAGCGTTTACCGGTCTTGCCGGCAAGTACGTCAAACTCGAGGAGACTATCAAAGGCTTCAAGGAGATCATTGCAGGCAAGCACGATAGTCTGCCTGAAAATGCATTCTACCTTGTCGGCACCATCGAAGAAGCTGTTGAAAAAGCAAAAACCCTGCAATAATCATGGCGAATACTGAAAAAGGGTTTATAATCGATATAGTAACGCCTCAGCAGCTTTTCTTTTCAGGAGAGATCACCAGCGTTACAGCCCCTGGGCAGGACGGGCTCTTTCAGGTTATGAAAAACCATGCTCCACTGCTTTCTGCACTGAAAAAAGGCAAGGTCAAGCTGCTCCTTGCCGACAAAAGTGAAAAAAGTTTTTCCATTTCGGATGGTTTTTTCGAAGTAAGCAGCAACAAGGCGATACTGCTTACAGAAAATATTGCCTGATTTCATCTTGAACGAAAAAAAACATCAGCAGCTAAACGTCTGCTGATGTTTTTTTGCTTGTATGAAAACGCTCGTACCGAAAGCCCTGCGCAGGGGAGACACCATCGGGCTCATATCTCCCTCTTCACACTGCGCCTATCCCGACCGGATCCAGCAAGCTGTATCGTATCTTGAAAAGAACGGCTACCGGGTAAAACCGTCCATTCATCTCAATCGCATCGATACCGATCCGTCAATCGCCGATGCAGAGAAGCTGCAGGATATGCATGATATGTTCAGCGACACCTCAATCAGCGCAATCGTCTGCCTGAGAGGAGGAGCCGGCGCCTCCCGTCTGCTGAAAAAAATTGACTACGACCTCATTGCCGCCAATCCGAAAATCCTTGTCGGCTATTCCGACATCACGGCCCTTTCTCTTGCAGTTTTTTCTCAAACAGGACTGCTAAGCTTTTCCGGGCCGATGCTGGCAACCGAACTGCACGAGCCGACGCCCTATACCGAAGAACACTTCTGGGGAATACTGACAGCTCCGGCTTATGCCCGTTCTCTTCATAACCATGAAAGCCATGCCATCACCTGCATCAGGGAAGGCGCGGCCGAAGGACGCCTGATCGGCGGAAACCTCTCCGTGCTCTCGTCCATGATCGGAACGCCCTACCTCCCGACTTTTGGCGAGACGCTGCTTTTTCTTGAGGATATAAATGAACCGGCCTACCGTATTGACAGAATGCTCTCACATCTCGGCAATGCCGGACTTCTGGCTGAAAGCCGCGGTATCCTGTTCGGTCAGTTCAGCGGCGAACCGGAAAAAGCAGGCGAAGCTCTCAGGCTGGAAAAAATGTTCGACTATTACAGTGCGCCTGCTCATATGAACGGGCCGGTAATGAGGGGACTCTCTTACGGCCATATACGGAACCTCATGACCATTCCCGTAGGAGCAAGATTCCGAATGGAAATTTCGGCATCGACGTTCAGCCTGAAGGCTCTCGAACCGGTCGTACAGGAATAAACCGCTCATTGCCTGACCGAGCCTGTGCCGTAATCCGTATATTACAAGTCGTAGTATCGAGCTGAAGTATCGCACCCTGCAACCGTTATCTGACATGTCAAACAAGAGGATCGCATCAACTGAAACCCCGACGGAAACGCTCCCAAGCGAAAAAACAGCCAGAACCGGGCATCTCGACGCTTATCGCGTTGTGCTCTTCAACGATGAGGAACACTCATTTGACGAAGTGATCTTCCAGATCATCAAAGCTGTGAACTGCAGCCGCTCAAAGGCGGAAAAACTTACATGGGAAGTGCACTCGCGAGGACGCGCAATCGTATTCTCCGGTACTATCGAACGCTGCATCTACGTCAGCGCCGTACTTGAAGAGATCTCGCTTAAAACTGAAATCCAGACCGGATGAACCGCATCCCATGACTCGAAAACACCCCGTTGAGAGTTCCGGGGAATGAACTCCGCTATCCTTAATGCCTGGGATATCAGGGCCTCTGATCGCTCATCAGACTTGGAAGTCCCCTGAAGTTATCCGGATCTGACGGGTTTTTACGTTAACCCGGGCCTCGGGATTATACGCTTCACCTGCATGCCTGATTAATCCCCCTTGATTTCTTATATTCTTTGTTTTATCTATCGAAACGGGAGTCCCCGTGAGTTTTTTCACCTTTTCTGAACAACCATGAACAATTCCGATCAAACACGGGTGCAGAACGTGAATCTGCCGCCCGATAAAGTGATGCATAAGCTGGTATCGCTGGCAAAGCGCCGCGGGTTCATTTTTCCTTCGTCGGAGATTTACGGAGGCCTCTCATCCTGCTTCGATTACGGTCCGCTCGGCAGCGAGATGAAAAAAAACATCAAGGATCTTTGGTGGAATTCGATGACCCGACGCCACGCGAATATCGTCGGCATCGACGCATCGATCATGATGAACCCCACCGTCTGGGAGGCTTCCGGCCATGTGGCGAGTTTCAACGATCCCATGATCGACGACCGCACCACCAAACGGCGCTATCGTGCGGATCACCTGATCGAAAACCATATCGAAAAGCTGCGCCGCGACGGCAAAACCGATCATGCGGAAGCTGTACAGAACGCCTATGAAGCTGTAGCCGGCGCTCCTGACGCGAACAGGGCGCTTTATGAGCTGATTACATGCGAGGCGATCAAGGCCCCGGATACCGGATCGGGCGACTGGACAGAAGTGCGCCAGTTCAACCTGATGTTCCAGTGCAACATGGGAGCTGTAGCCGACACGTCGGGCATTGTCTATCTGCGGCCTGAAACCGCGCAGGGTATTTTCGTGAATTTTCACAACGTGCGCGAGGCATTGCGCATGAAGGTGCCGTTCGGTATCGCCCAGATCGGCAAGGCGTTCCGAAACGAGATCGTGAAAGGGAACTTCATTTTCCGGATGGTGGAGTTCGAACAGATGGAGATGCAGTATTTCGTCAAACCCGGCACACAGATCGATGCATTCGAGAGCTGGCGGGAGGAACGCTTAAACTGGTACGTCACCGAACTCGGAATCACTCGCGAAAAACTTCACTGGTACAAGCACGACAAGCTTGCCCATTATGCCGATCTTGCCTACGATATCAAGTTCGAATTCCCGTTCGGCATCGAGGAGATCGAAGGAATCCATTCGAGAACCGATTTCGACCTGAGCCAGCACCAGCAATATTCCGGAAAAAACATGGAGTATATCGACCAGACAACCAGTGAACGGTATATCCCGTATGTGGTTGAGACCTCGTCGGGATGCGACCGGCTTTTCCTCGCCCTGCTCTCGGACGCGTACAACGAGGATGTCGTTGACGGCGAACCCCGAGTGATGCTGAAGCTCTCTCCGAAGGTTGCGCCGGTTAAGGCCGCCGTACTCCCGCTTATGAAAAAAGGAGAAATGGGAGAGAAGGCAGAGCTGTTCCGTTCGGAACTCTCGACAGCATTCATGGTGCAGTATGACGATGCCGCATCGATCGGCAAGCGGTACCGCCGCCAGGATGAAATAGGCACCCCGTTCTGCTTTACGGTTGACCATCAGACTATCGAGGATCAGACCGTAACCGTACGTTACCGCGACAGCGCTACGCAGGAACGGATAGATATGTCGAGAGCGAAAGAGTTTCTCGCTACTAAAATAGTGTAACGATTACGTTGAAATTTAATAACGAATTCAGTTCCTGATACCCATGCGTTACGATGTCGCTGTAATAGGAGGAGGGCCGTCGGGCGCCGTAGCCGCTGCCATTCTGGCCCATGCCGGGCTGGAAACGGTTCTTGTAGAACGGAACCTCGACAATGTGAAACCTTGCGGAGGAGCTATCCCGCTTGGACTTATCGAGGAATTCAACCTTCCTGCCGAACTTGTTGAAAAGAAGCTTTCTCACATGCGGGCCCGGTCGCCGAAAGGACGGGTTATAGGTATGCATATGCCGAACGGCTATGTGGGAATGGTGCGCCGCGAAAGGTTCGATCGCTATCTGCGCGATCAAGCCGGCAAATCGGGATGCGAGGTGATGGAAGGCCTGGTAAGTTCGATAGATCGGCAAGGCGATTCGTTCATCATCAAAACGCTGAACGACAAACTTCCTCCGATCGAGGCGAGATATATTATTGGAGCTGACGGAGCAAACTCGAAAACCGCCGACCAGCTGCATTTCCCGCCAAACGAACTGAAAGTGATCGCAATGCAGCAGCGGTTCAGATACACTCCGGCAATTCAAGAGTTCAGCGATATCGTTGAAATCTGGTTTGACGGCGAAGTATCACCGGATTTTTACGGATGGATCTTTCCCAAGGCAGACCATCTGGCAATCGGCACGGGAACGGAGGATCATAAGCATAACATCAAGGCGCTTCAGAAACGGTTTGTTGAAAAAATCGGTATTACCGCCCGACCTTATCTCGATGAAGCCGCGAAAATTCCCATGAAACCAAGACGTTCATTTACAGGAGATCGGGCAATTCTTATCGGGGATGCCGCCGGACTGGTGACGCCTGCCAATGGCGAGGGAATCTTTTTTGCCATGCGCTCAGGCAAACTCGGGGCGCTTGCCTTGATCGACCACATTAAAAACGGAAGCCCGCTCGACCTCTACGAAAAAGAGTTCCGTAAACTCTATGCGCCGATCTTTTTCGGACTGGAAGTTCTGCAGAGCGTGTATTACCGCAATGACCGGCTCAGGGAGAGCTTCGTTGCGATCTGCGCCGATGACGATGTACAGCGCATTACCTTCGACTCCTATCTCTACAAGAAGATGGTCCCGGCGCCCTGGAGCGTGCAGATGAAGATTTTCTCGAAAAACATCTACCACCTCCTCAAGGGAAGCTGATCTTCAGGGAGGCTTCCGCTCAGAAAACATCGTTTTTGATAACCTGTTACCGAATAGAACCGTATGAGCCTGAACTGGGCCGGGCTGCTTTCGCTGCCAAACTGGCTGATTCATCTTTCATCCTCGATGGAGTGGGGTGTCGCGGCTTTTATGATGTACCGCTATGGCAGGATAACCGGGAGGGAGGAAATCCGATTTTTCGGGCTCTCGATGCTGCCTCACTGGTTCGGAAGCTTTTTCGTGCTGGCCTACCATATTTCTACCGACAGCATCCCGCTGCTGCTCGATCTTTCGGAAACCATCAACCTGTTCGGCAGCATCTCGCTGTTGTGGTCGACTCTGAGGATTCTGAAAATAACCGGAAAGACACCGGCTACAGGCATAATGGCAGGGATCGCGCTCGTCATGATTGCCGGTAAACCGCAATCGTATATGGGAGAGGACATTTTCGATGCAATTCTCCAGATTTCAAGCGTGGTTTACATCACGTTTCTGATTATGCTGATCAGGGTAAGGAAGAAAGACCCGACCGTATTTTCAGGGCTTACCGTGGCCGGGTTCTGGTTCGTCCTGGTATTCATTTCCGTTACGGTTTTCTTCATGTATCTGGCTACCGGGGTAAGAGGGTTCCCTTCGCTCTCGCATGACGACCTGCTGCACGGGTCGGCAGAGAGCCTGCTTACCATCAGCAACCTCATGATTGTGCTTGGCATTCACCATCAGACAAGATGGTATGAAACGCAACAGAAAGCTATCTCAGGGCTTGAGCTGCCGTGAGTAGGCTTTCGGGTCTGCAAGCAGAGCCAGGGCTTTCTGCACGACAGGATCGTCGCCTAGTTCTGCCCTGCGCGATGCTTTTTCGTCGCCGTGGCGCATGATTTCAAGCTCAAGCAGACGGGCAATCCGCTCAGACTCTCCATCGACGCGTTTCTGTTTCATTCTTGCGAGCTCCTGTTTCAATCCCCGAATACTTTCGGGCTCTCCTGCTTTTGTATCCCCCTGCTCTTCAGCGACGCTCTCCTCAAGTTCCTTGAGCCGCCGTTCCGGAGCCGAAGTGAATGAAAAGTTCTGCTTACGGAGAAAAGAAGCGAATTCTTCAATCAACACTGAACGATCGAGCGGTTGTCGAACAGAATCGGAATGCAATGCCCGGTACCGAACGGCAAATAAAAAGATCATGCCCTTGCGTCGAAGCTCCTGCTCGTATTCGGAACGAGGTACGTCAGCCACTGTCATATCCGGAGCAATACCGCCGCCGCCGTACACCTTGCGTTTTCCTGCCGTGTAATAGACCGGCAGAGCCTTGCGTTCATCGCTTTTCTTCAGGACATTTCGTGCCGTACCGCTATCGCCGTGCGGCTTCTGGATCAATCGACCGGAAGGGGTATAGTATTTTGCCGTCGTGACTTTCAGGGTATTGTCATAGGGCAATCGTATGACGGACTGTACCAGACCCTTCCCATATGAGCGTTCTCCGAGAACGACTCCGCGATCCATATCCTGTATGGCCCCCGAAATTATTTCGGATGCGGATGCGCTCTCCCGGTTGATCAGTACGGCAATCGGAAACGCTTCGGCTATGGGGAGCTGTTCCGTTTTATAGATCTTCTCCGATTCCGGAGATCGCCCCCTTATGGTGACGACCGTACTGCCTTTCTCCATAAACAGCGAAGATATTTCAACCGCTGCTGTAAGCAGGCCTCCGGGATTACCGCGAAGATCAATAATCAGACCGTTCATCGGCTGCCGGCTCTCTGCGGCTTGACGAAGCAGTTTTTCAACTGCCTGACGGATCTCTTCCGTTGCATGACTTGAAAAGCTGCTGATCTCAAGATAACCGGTTTGTCCGATAATGCCGGAATAAGGCACCGTTCCGGCCCTGACTTCCTCTCTCGAAAGGGTAATGATCCCTGGATCCTGACCTCCTTCCCGCTCGATTTTCATCATAAGCGGAGTCCCGGTTCCCCCTTTCATCATCGTCCTGATTTCATCGAGATTCTTTCCTGTAACGGAATTGCCGTTGATCCGGACAATCCTGTCGCCAGTCCTGATTCCGGCTTTCCAGGCGGGATAGCCTTCAAGTACCGATGTTATATAGACTTTTTCAACGAATCTGCTCATACTGAGCCCGATGCCGGTGTACTGTCCGCTGGTCATTTCACCAAGCTCTTCGGACTGATTCTCATCGAGCAAGACCGTATAGGGATCAAGAACCGCAAGCATGCCGTCAATGGCGGCGTACATGAGTTTAACTGCGTCAAGCGGTTCAACATAGTTCTCGGAGAGTCTGCGGTATACCTCGCCAAGCAGGTCTATGCCTTTTACTATTTCAAAGTATTCCTGCCCGGGTTTCTCCTGCGGAACGGCCTGCAGTGAAGATACGGGCAGGGAGAGAGCAAGGAGTGCCGCTGTCAGTCCTGCAGCGACATGCTTGCGGAATGATACTGGTTTCATGTGGCAGAGCTGAGCGTTGTTGATCGATCGTTTTCCCTTCGGTGGCCGCCCCGACGCCTTCTGCGAACCCACACGTTTATGGCAGCCTGCTGAGGCACTTCACTCATCATTGCTGATTGAAGCTACCTCAGCGCCTGTTCGAGAGCCGTTGCGCTGTCGGTTTTTTCATCCCTGTATTTGACGATAACCGGAGTATAAAGCGACAGGCCGTTCTCTGCGGCAAAATCGCCTTTGAGGGCTCTTGAACCAGCAACAACAACCGCTCCGGAAGGAATTACAAGCGGACCAGCGGCGTTCCTGCGATGAATGGTTCCGTTAACCAGATCATAGACCGGCGTCGATCCGTTCAGAATCACTCCTGTACCGATGACGGCGCGCTCCTGGACAATCGTGCCTTCATAGATGCCGCAGTTTCCTCCGACCATCACATCATCTTCAATGATGACCGGCATAGCACCGACAGGCTCGAGCACTCCGCCGACCTGCACTCCGGCGGAGAGATGCACGTTTCTGCCAACCTGGGCGCAGCTGCCGACAAGCGCATGTGAATCGATCATGGTTCCAGCGCCGACATAGGCTCCGACGTTGACATAGGCCGGAGGCATCATGACGACCGTAGGCGCAAGATAAGAGCCGTCCCTCACGGACGATCCGCCGGGAACGACTCGTACGTTCTGTTCAAGGGTTATCTCTTTCAGAGGCCAGGTATCCTTGTCTATAAATGCAAAAGCACCGAGACTGCCCTCGGGAGCAACCGTAACGCCGGTCAGCTTTCCAAGACGCATACCGATGAGAATGCCCTCTTTGACCCATGTATTGACTACCCATGCCCCGTCTTTTTTTTCTGCGGCCCTGACGATGCCGTTATTGAGCAGTTTTTTGAACTCTCCGAAAATCCTCCTGGCATCGGAATTTACCGCAAGCTCTGCAGCTCCTGCTGTTGACAGCGAAAGTATCTCCTGTTGTAATAATTCGTATGATGACATGGCTAACGGTGCTGTTGGTTAGAGTTCGCCGTATTCGGCGGTTATGTCTTTATTGTTTTTACGGTTGTAAAACCTGAAATCGTCGCTGCGAAGGCTTTCGTCCTGCTTGACGCGAACAAAAACCATATGCTGAAGAAACCATTTCAGCTCGGTTTTCATCTCGGTATTCCTGAGCGGTTCGGCTACGGTAGGACTGACGTAAAGATCGAGCTGCTGAAACTTCAGGCTCTGCTGCAGCGCATATTTCCGCAGCCACCGCTCGATCTGGTTGATGGTTGTGAAACGAGCCTGCACCACGCCGGTGCCTCCACAGGCGGGACACTGATCGCCCATGCGCTGCATGAGACTCGGTCGGATACGTTCGCGGGTGATCTGCATAATGCCGAAATCGGACATTGGCAGGATATTCGATTTGGCCCGGTCGTTGCGCAACTCGGTCTTCATGGCGTCATGCACTTTTTTGGCATTTTTCGGATCGAGCATATCGATAAAGTCCACTACAATAATTCCGCCTATGTCGCGCAGCCTGAGCTGACGGACAATCTCGCGAGCGGCCTCAAGATTGGTTTTAAGAGAGTTTTCCTCCTGTTCGCGCTTGGCCGCATAACGTCCGCTGTTGACGTCAACCACCACCATGGCTTCGGTGTGCTCGATGATGATATATCCGCCCGACTTAAGCCACACTTTGCGCGAAAAGATGGACTCGACATCCTTGGCTATACTGTATCCTTCAAAAAGAGGAAGCTTTCCCTGGTAAAGAGAAACGTTCTTCTCCATTTCCGGAGCAGCCCACTGGATATAGTTGAGGGTCTCTTTGTAGATTACCGGTGAGTTGGCAACTATTTCGGTTACGTCGGAGGTGAGAGAGTCTCGCAGCACGCTGGAGATAATGGTATCCTCCTTGAAAATAAGCTGAGGCGGGGAAGCGTCCTTGAGTTTTTCTTCGATCTGCACCCATTTTGTAAGGAGCTTCTCAAGATCCTGCTTGAGCAGAGACTCTTCCTGCTGCTCGGCTACGGTGCGGATAATGGCCCCGAAACCCTCAGGAAGCATGGATCGCACAAGTTTTTTCAACCGGGCCCGTTCCTTGCGCACAACCACCCTGCGTGAAACGGCAACCTGCCCCCCTCCGAAAGGAAGCAGCACCATGAACCGCCCTGCGATGGTGATGTCGGAAGTAAGGCGGGATCCTTTGCTGCTGATCGGCTCCTTGATAACCTGAACGAGAATAGAGTCGTTTGGTTTAAGCTTGCCGGCAATCATCTGCGTATAGGATTGGCGTTTTGCCGCCTTTTCCTCTTCGGTAACCGGCCCTTTTCTGCCTCCGTTGCGCTGAGGACCTCTTGCATGCGGCCCTGCGGCAGGAGCATCCCCGCTGCCGGCAGTTACCGAGACTTCGCCCGCATCTCCATCTCCATCATCGCTGCTGACACTTTCATCGTCGTCGTCATCTTCAATGAGTGCGCGATAATCTTCGTTGGTGGTACCGACATCGGAAAAATGCAGAAAACCATCCGATTTCTGGCCTATATCGACAAATGCAGCCTTAAGGCCCTCAACGACCTTATGCACCCTGCCAAGATAGATATCGCCGATACTGCGGCGGCTTTCCGGCCGCTCGATGGTCAGCTCTGCAAGCCGACCCTCTTCAACAAGCGCGACCTGAATCTCGTCGCCGATCTTGTTCATGAGGAGTTGTTTGTTCATACTCTTCTTCATTCGAAAACTTTTTATAATGGAAATATCAGGGGCCCCGCCCCTATGATTATATGCTCTCTCTGCTTTTCAGCCACTCGTAAGGAGCTGATACAATTTTTTCTTGCCGCCTGTATTGTCCGTTAACGATAACCTTGTACAACAATCCGACGTTCCGGTCATAGCCGGAAACGAATATGCGCATAAGAAGAACTGTCCCTGATTCATATTTCCCGGTCGGACAAGTCGTGTTAGCCTTACACTCCTGCCGCTGTACCTGATTGGTTGTGTTTTCCCGGAGAGTCCCGGGTGAATCTCTCAATCCGAAGTGCAGAAGCCCCGGTACAGGCAGCTGCATGAGACAGGATAACAGGATTACAGGCCAACAAATAAGATAAGAAATTATACCGGGAAACAGCAATGCGACGGCAGGAGGGGCGCACACTCACCCGTATATTATTTTGCAGCGGATTACGCTATATTACGGAATAAAAACGCAACCCGTCTTATCGAAACAGAATCGCGAAAATACTCCATGAACACCGATTACGAATATCCGTTCTGGCAGAACACCGAACTGCTCTGCGGCATTGACGAAGCCGGCAGAGGGCCGCTGGCCGGACCGGTTGTCGCTGCGGCCGTAGTGTTCCCCCGCTGGTTCACCCCGGGAAGAGGCCGGCTTTCCCTGCTTAACGACTCCAAAAAGCTTTCTCCGGGACTTCGCATGGAACTTGCATCCTCCATTAAAGCCGCCGCACTCTACTGGGCGACAGCCTTGATCGAGCCGGAGGCGATCGACCGGATCAATATTTTTCAGGCAACCATGCTGGCCATGAACAATGCCGTGACTTCGCTGTCTGAGCTTCCCGGACTGCTGCTTGTCGACGGCAACCATTTCAGACCATCGCTGCCGATACCGTATGAAACCATAGTTAAAGGCGATGCTAAAGTATTTTCCATCGCTGCCGCATCCGTACTCGCTAAAACCTGCCGGGACGCTATCATGAAAGAGTATGCCCTGCACTATCCTCAATACGGTTTCGAGCGTCATTTCGGGTACCCCACAGGAGAGCACATACGTGCGGTAGCGCAGTACGGCAGAAGCCCCATCCATCGCAAAAGCTTCAAACTGAAACAACTCGGGGAAAAGTAGAACTCGGCAATCATGGATCACGACCCGCATTCGCTAGGTCGCCAGGGAGAACTGCTGGCGGCAGAATATCTCGCTGGAAAAGGATACCGGATCATCGTTCGGAATTACCGGCATCGCCGCAACGAAATCGATATTATCGCCTTCGATGGACGCACGCTCTGCTTTATCGAGGTTAAAACCAGAGGTTCCCTCGAAAAGGGACATCCGGTCGAATCGGTCACTCCTCAGAAACAGAAAGAGATCATCAAGGCGGCAAGATCCTATCTGCTGACTCTGGAAAACCGTGAACCCGACTGCCGGTTCGACGTGATTGCAATTCTTGCCGATGCGATGGATAACGACAGAATAAGCTCTTTCACCATCGAGCATTACATTGACGCATTCTGGGAGGAAACGGGATGAACGAGGCATGAGTGGGCGATAGCGCTAATTCGGGCTAATTTTGTTATCTTGAGGTTTATTTTGTTCACCCAGTCACATTCCGAGATATTATGCCTGATACCGGTACACAGACACCTTCTTCCTACTTAGCAACCAATATCCAGATTCTGGACGGCATCGAGCATGTTCGCATGCGCCCTGCAATGTATATCGGCGATATTCATACCAGAGGACTGCACCATCTTGTTTATGAGATTGTCGATAACTCCATCGACGAAACCCTCGGAGGATACAACGATTATATTTTTGTTGGCCTGAATCCCGACGGCTCGGTTACGGTTATTGACCGCGGACGTGGTATTCCGGTGGACATCCACCCCGAAAAACAGAAATCCGCACTTGAACTGGTCATGACCGTTATCGGTGCAGGAGGCAAATTCGACAAGGGTGCCTACAAGGTTTCAGGCGGTCTGCACGGTGTCGGCGCATCTGTCGTCAACGCGCTTTCCGAGTGGTGCGAGGTTGAAGTCTATCGAGACGGCAAGGCTTATTTTCAGCGCTATGAACGAGGCGTACCTCAGGGAGATGTCAAAGAAATTGGCCCTTCGGACCTGCGCGGGACGAAAACCACGTTCAAACCCGACCATCAGATTTTCAAGACAACCGAGTTCCGCAGGGATATCATTATCGATCGCATGCGCGAACTGGCATTCCTGAATAAAACCCTCCGTATCACCGTACAGGATGCCGACGGCAACGAAGAGGTATTCCATTATGAGGGAGGACTTAACGAGTTCGTACAGTTTACCGATCAGAACAGGATAAAACTTCTCAAGGAACCGGTCTATATATATGGAGAACGCGACTCCACCATTGTCGAACTGGCACTGCAGTACAACGACTCATATCAGGAGAACGTTTTCAGCTATGTCAACAATATTAACACCCACGAAGGCGGCACCCATGTAACCGGGTTCCGAAAGGCTCTCACGCGTACGCTGAACGCATACGCACAGAAAAACGACCTGCTGAAAAACCTGAAACTCTCCCTGACAGGAGACGATTTCAAGGAGGGACTGACTGCGGTGATTTCGGTCAAGGTAGCCGAACCGCAGTTCGAAGGACAGACAAAAACAAAACTCGGCAACTCCGAAACGCAGAGCATTGTCGAGAGCATTGTCAACGAGCAGCTCGCAGAATTCCTTGAAAGCAACCCGAACGTCCTTAAACTGATCATCGAGAAGGTAAAAGGTGCCGCGATGTCGAGAGAGGCTGCGCGAAAAGCCAAGGAACTGACCCGTCGGAAATCGGTACTTGAAAGTTCAGGCCTGCCCGGCAAGCTTGCTGATTGCTCGATCAACGATCCTGAACATTGCGAACTGTACATCGTCGAGGGCGATTCTGCTGGAGGCAGTGCGAAACAGGGAAGGGATCGCAGTTTTCAGGCCATCCTGCCGCTCAAAGGCAAAATTCTCAATGTCGAAAAAGCCCGCCTGCACAAGATGCTGGAAAATGAGGAGATCAAAACCATTATTCTCGCGCTTGGTACAAGTTTCGGCGAGGAGGAGTTCTCTCCGGAAAAGCTCCGATATGGCAAAATCATCATCATGACCGATGCCGATGTTGACGGAGCCCATATCAGAACCCTGCTTTTAACCTTTTTCTTCCGGTACATGCGCTCTCTCATCGAAGCCGGCAAGGTGTTCATAGCCCAGCCTCCGCTATACCTTGTCAAATCCGGCAAGGATCAGCAGTACGCCTGGGATGACGACGAACGAAATGCCGTTATCGAATCGCTCAAGAAAATGCAGAAGGGAAAGGCCAATGTTCACATTCAGCGGTACAAAGGCCTTGGTGAGATGAACCCGGAACAGCTCTGGAGCACAACCATGGATCCGGCTCATCGCTCTCTGTTACAGGTAAGCGTAGAAAATGCCATGGAAGCCGACAAGGTATTTTCTACGCTTATGGGGGACAAGGTTGAACCCCGAAGGGATTTCATTGAAAAGAATGCCCGTTATGTCCGGAGATTAGACGTCTGATTTCCGGACGGTTACATCCTTCCGAAGCTCCTGAAGCCACTCTTCGTATAAACGCTGCCGTTTGTTTTCCAGCACGATCTCCTCGAGCAGGGCATAGTCCTGCCGGGGATTGAGCTGGTGAGTGCCAATTTTTTCATTCAGCCTGAAAATTGCATAGAACGAGTCACCTTGAGGAGGATCGATTTTAACCGGATCGCTGATGTCGCCACTTTGTTTAAGGGTACCGATGACCTCTCTGAGCTGCGGACGAAGCGTCGAGAGCTGAAACACATTCTTCGATGAAGCCGACAGGATAGCTCCGCCCAATCTCGCAGAAACCGGATCATCTGAATATTTTCCGGCCATTTCGGCAAATGTCGCCTTTCCGGCAAGCACATCCGCCCTGATCGAACGAAGCAGTGTGATTGTCCCCGCAGCATCGCTCCGTGAGCGGTCGAACGCGATAAGAATATGACGGACATGCAGGGAATTGACCTCCTTGTTCAGAAGCTGAATAAGATGAAAGCCGTACCTGGTTTCAACGACGCCTGAAACCTGCCCTTCCTTCAGTCCGTAGGCTGCATTCTCGAAACTCTGGATAAGCTCTCCTTTCTGTACATAGCCGAGGTCTCCTCCAAGCTGGGCTGAACCGGGATCCTGAGAATATTTTTTTGCAAGCGCTCCGAAATCGGCGCCTCCCTTGAGTTCCACCTGCACTTTCTCGATCATGGCCTTGGCTACGGAACGGCTTTCGGCAGTAACATCCGGATATTTAAGAATCTGCGAGACCGAGACAGCCTCCGGAATCACAGGAAGACGACCTTTATTTGCTGCATAAAATGCCATGGACTCCTCATGGGTGACCGAAACACCGGACAATTTCTTTCTGCGAAGGCTTTCGATCAACTGCTGATTTTTAAGTTCATGACGAAGCTCTCTGCGAATCACCAGCGAACTTTTTCCGAATCTCGACTCCATCTCTTCTCTGGAGGAAAAGCGGGAAGCGATAACTTTCATTCTTTCACCTACAAGACCCTCAAGAGCGGCTTCGTCAATGCCTGTACTGTCAATCTTTGCCTTGGCAAGAATGACCTTCTGATCTATCATGGAATTCAGCACCTTTTCAGGAAGGGTTGTCTCTCCTTGTAGTTCAGGAAACTGTATACGGGTCATCAGTACCCGCTCATCCAACTCAGACTGAAGAACGACCTCGTTGCCGATAACGGCGACAATGCGATCCGCTACTGCCGCGACCGCATTTCCCGAGATGAAGGGTATACACAACAGAATCAGTGCGCAAACCGCCGTCATCACTTTTTTCATGCTACTTCTCTCCTCACTTGATATTGATTCATGTTATAACCATCATGTCATTCTAAGATGCACTGCCGCCTCTGAGCCTTACCGACGACTTTGTCGCCTTCAGCCAGTCATAGACAATGGGTGAAGCGACAAAGATGGAAGAATACGTTCCGATCAGAATACCGATAAAAACTGCAAAAGCGAATCCTCTGATTGCCGGACCGGCGAAAATAAATAGAATCAGCACAGTGATCAGTGTCGTGCCAGATGTAATAATGGTACGGCTGAGCGTCTGGTTCATGCTCTCATTGAATATGGCTTCGTATTCAGACGGCTTCCTGCCGCGTATCCGCTCCCTGATGCGGTCGTAGACCACGACGGTATCGGTAATGGAGTATCCGGCAACGGTGAGAAATGCTGCTATGATGCTCTGATCCATTTCCAGCGGCATGAATGTGAAAAGACCCCCGAGAATGCTGAACAGACCAAGCACCGTGAGCACATCGTGAAAAATGGCGACAACACCTGCAGCGGCAAATTTAAGCTCGAACCGGATACCCACATAGAGCAGAATGGCGGCAAGGGCTCCGAGTAATGCCTTGAGCGCCGACCATTTCAGATCTGACGCGATGCTCGGCCCTACCGAATCGATACGCACGATTTCATGGCGATTATCCGGAAACCGCGCATTGAAAGCGTTGGAAACAAGCGCTTTCAGCTCATTGGTCTGACCGCTGAACACCGTGCTGAGCAGAAACGAACGGTCAATGCCGTACTGCTTCAGCGTTCCGGAAACTCCGGCCTCCTTGAGCACGGCTCTTACGCTACCGACTTCCACGTTTTTATCGAAGCGTATCACCACCTCGGAACCGCCCCTGAAATCTATCCCGTAATTAAGCCCCCTGAAAACAAGGGAGAGAATACCTGATAACAGAAGCACCATAGAAATGACATAGGCTATTTTACGATGCCTGATAAAATTAAAGCTGGTTTTATGAAAAATCCTCATGGCTTGTGTCTCATTGAATGATTAGCCGAAACTCTTTTCTGAAAGCATGTTTTTCGAAAGCATGAAATTGAAAATCTCCCTGGTCACCACAATCGCGGTAAACAGGCTTGCCGCCGTACCGATAAGAAGGGTAACTGCAAAGCCCTGAATCGGACCGATACCGAAGGTGTAGAGCAGATATGCCGACGCGAGCGTTGTGACATGCGAGTCAAGAATGGATGAGAACGCCTTGTCGTATCCGGCGGCCACCGCCGAAACAATCGACTTGCCATCGGCGAGTTCCTCTCTGATCCGCTCATAAATCAGTACGTTTGCGTCAACGGCCATTCCCATGGTCAACACAATTCCGGCAATACCCGGAAGCGAGAGAGAAGCATTGAATCCCGCAAGCACGGAAAGTACGACCAGGATATTCAGGATAAGAGCCATATCGGCTGCGATGCCGGCAGTACGATAGTAGAAAAGCATGAAAACCGACACAGAAAGAAAACCCCATAGCAATGAGAGCATGCCAGCCCTGATGTAATCGGCACCAAGTGACGGACCCACAGTACGTTCTTCGATGATTCTGACCGGTGCGGGCAGAGCGCCGGCTTTGAGAACGATTTCAAGATCTTTTGCCTCTTCTACACTCTCGATGCCATTGATAACGGAGTTCCCGTTAGGAATTTTCGACTGTACTACCGGAGCGCTGTAAACCGCACCGTCAAGCACAATGGCTACCCGTTTACCGATATTGGCTCCTGTTATTCGGGCCCACTTTGCCGTACCTTCGGAGTTCATTTCCATGAGCACTTCAGGCTGAGCACCTTCGGCACTGAACGAGGCTTTGGCTTCGGTGATGACGCCTCCCGTCAATTCAGCGGTTTTCCTGAGCAGAAAAATCGGATAGTAGTTCCGGCCATCCTGCAACTGATCCGGTTTTGCCGCAAGAAGCAGCTCGCTGTCCTGAGGAATAAGTGCCTTGATATCGCTTCTCTGAAACAGCTTGACGACAAACTCCCTTGACTCGGCAGGGACATACACGTTACCGTTCTGCATTATGGTAAGTACATCATAAAGCGGACCTGCCGATTTGGATGCAGCAGCAGGAGCAGGCGGGGGCACACCGGCAGGAATGCGCACGTCGGCCGTATCGGCGGGGGCTGCGGGAACGATGCGTTGGGCAGCAAGAGACGAGTTCAGTTTATCGAGTACCCGTAGCAGAACTTCCGGTTCACGGAGCAGTTTAAATTCAAGTTTTGCCGTACCTTTGAGCAGATTTCTCACCCGGTTCTCATCGGAGATGCCGGCAAGCTCGATGATGATGCGGCGACTGCCCTGTGTGGTTATCACCGGTTCGGCAACTCCATACTGGTCTATACGGTTGCGAATGATCTCTCTTGCCCTGGCGAGAGCATCTTCCGATTCCTTTTGCAGCTTGTCGATTATTTCCCTGTCACTGTTCCGTATATCGTAGAAATATCGGCTGAGCCTGATATTCTCCTTTTCGAATTCCGCTGAAAGCAGATCGATAACCTGTGCGTTACTGTTTGCCGCCTGTTTGCGAACTTTTTCCATGATAGCACGAAAACGCGCATCCTTGTTCCATGCTTTCTGCTCGAAAAGATCTATCTGATCGACTTCCATGACAAGATGCATACCGCCTTTCAGATCGAGACCGAGTTTGAGACTTTTTTTCCTTGCATTTTCAATTTCGTCACGATGAGCGAGAGTGAATTTCAGACTGTCTTCACCTGTTGCGAAACTGTCCATCTGGTTCGATAGCGAATAATCTCGCCATGTCGGCCACAATGACCAGAGGGAAACAATAGTTACCAGAACAATCAGAAATAGATTAAACGGTTTATTTTTCATTAGAGGTAAAGCTTTTCGCGCGATGGAAATAATTCAGCCAATATATAAAATGGGGTAGTGATTAACAATCAGTCTGGTTCATGGTTGATCGACACAGCCTGAAACCCGTTTCCATAGTAAATAAAAAAGCCCGGACAGTACCGGGCTTTCTGAAACGGAAAACAACGCCTATCCCCAGATATCCTGGACAATATTATTATACCATCCGCGGGCAAAGGTTGCCTCCTCATTGAGATGATCGTCATCGGCATCCATGGGAGTCAGACCGCCTGAACCCGGAATCTCGACAATTCCCGCAGAGGTAAGCTTGTAAACGCCGGCAACCGAAACGCCGTAACCCGGCCCGATCAGACTGTAACAGGTATTGACCAGTGACGGCGGTGCCGGGACTTTACCCTGGCAAAGCCTGATTATCGAAGCGGCAACAACCTTACCCTGGCTGCTTGCGGCAAAACCGGATTTTGGCATGGCACCGGCAATGCAGGCGTCGCCGATAACATGGATACCGGGATGAATAGTAGATTCGAATGTTATGGGGTTGACCGGGCACCATCCAGAGGCATCGGTAAGACCTGCATCAACAGCGATCTTTCCCGCCTGCTGGGGCGGAATGATATTGATGACATCACCTTTCTCCACGCCGAAATCGGTTGTTACCGTCATGGCAGCGGCATCAACTTTCGATATCTTTCCGCCTGTAGCCACTGAACGCCACTCTATCATGCCAGGATATAGCTTTTCCCACCCTTTCTTGAACAGGCCCTGCTTGGAAAACTTGTCTTTCGGATCAAGAATGATGATTTTCGACTTGGGCTTTTTCTCCTTCAGATAATGAGCGACAAGACTTGCTCTCTCATAGGGGCCAGGTGGACATCTGAACGGATTGGCAGGAGGACAGATAAGCACCGTACCACCATCTTTCATGGCAAGCAGCTGCTTGTGGAGAAGAACAGTCTGAGCGCCAGCCTCATATGCATGAGGCATTTTGGAGTTAGACACGCTCTCGCTGTACCCTTCAAGAGCGTTCCACTTGAAATCGATACCAGGAGAAACGATCAGGCGGTCGTAATTGAGAACTTTGCCGCTCTTAAGGGTTACCGTACCTTTTGCCGCGTCTATAGATGATGCAGAGTCGGCAATAACATTGACGCCATATTTGTTTTTAAGTACCGTATAGGTCTGAGCTATATCCTCCATATTTTTCAAACCGTCAAGTACCCAGTTACTGAACGGACAGGTATAGAAGGTGGCTTTCGGCTCGATAAGAGTTACCGACAGCGATGAATCGAGTTTTCTGAGATACTTGGCAGCAGAGGCCCCGCCAAAACCGCCACCGATAACAACAATACGGTTCTGTGCAGCATAGGCCGGTCTTACGCCACCGAAAATACCGAGAGCAGAACCGGCTACACCCGAAACAAGGAGTTTATTGAAATCCCTGCGCGAAAATTTTTGACTCATGATCGATTCTCCCTGTTATTTGTTTTTCTGCCATACTGTTCCGAAATACTGAGCAATCATGCGGATCTCTTCATCTGAATATCCTTTCGCATGTCTTATCATGACAGTGGAATAACGGGCTCCGGACTTGAAATCCTTCAGAGCTGCTTCCAGATATTCAGGCGACTTCCCATAAAAAGATGGAATAATACCGACGCTCCGACCATCAGTTCCATGGCAGGAAGCGCAGGAAAGCGCAAGAATCTGACCTCGAGGGTCGGGATTGCACACCTGAGTCACAGCCTTCTTCGGCGCCTTTTTCTGGGCGGCAACGGCTTCAGCTCCTGTGCCAAGCAGAGCTGAAAAGACAAAACAGGCAGTCAGCATCGATCTGATAGTAACCTGCATAATATTTTTCTCCTGATTGATTGTTGTGAAAGAGCACTGCGCAATCCATTATTGCTTCAATAAGTTCAGATCACGGCAGCTTCAGCGGAAAACTCCTGACTCATGCTGTCGGTAAACCGTAAACTCAGACGGTCGCCTTTTTTCCCCGTAAATTTGAACTGCAGAAAAGGATCTTTCGATACAGAAGCCCCAAATTGGAGATCAAGCAAGGGCTGACCGTTCAATGAAACGAATCCCTCTTTTATAAAATGAGCAGGCACAAGATTTCCTGATTCGTCTTTTCTTGATCCGGACTCGTTAGGATGCGAAATAATCGCCTTGACCGAAACAATCCCGTTCTCCTCTTTTGCAAGTATTCTCATATCTTCCTTTATTTTAATACTGTAGAAACGAGCCGTTCAGCAGGCCTGAGCCAGCACATCAACGTGAACCGACGCTGCGTAATATTTCCCACCCTCTCTGACAACGCCATAAAGCAGAGAGCTTTCTTTCATTTTTATATTGAGACCAAACCATGGAATGGATCCACCATGAAGTGAACAGCTGAATACGAGTGGAGTAAGATTCTTTTCTACAAATAGATAAAGCATGTCGGCCTTTATATCTGTATGAATTTCCACCGGAACGGCAGAACTGTCGGACGCAACAGCTGGCGCCGTCAGGGTAATCCGATTCGTTTTTTCCGGAGTTTTTGTACCAAGAACATTGAGAAAGGCCTGTTCAATAGAACCCTGCTGAAAAAACTTCTCGTTCCATGCCGCGATAAGACCAGCAGGACGAAGAAACAGCAGAGCTGCGGACAAAAAACTCTTTTCAATAAAAGCTCTTCTCTTCATGTTATTTAATAAAATGGTTGTAACCACAGGCATCGGCGCTACTGAGGAACCGGACAAGGCAGTTCTATTTATTTCGCGCCGTGATCAGATCACCTTGCGGACTCGCTCAAAACCCTGACAGACAACGTTTACGGCAACAAACAAAATCGTCTTTCAGTATATAACTATATGATTATATGAAAAATATACCTATTAATGCAAATTTTTTATGTTTTCCTCTGATATTCAGAACGCGCCGATCGGAATATAACCGCATTGAACAGAGCGGCTATTTTGGCTCATACGCATGGATAAGCAAATCACACTGTTGATCTGTATTCTGTATATTACATAGACTATACCTTTTATCCTATACGCCTCTTTTATTTACTTTACTATTACTTCCATCAAAAAAAGGAAGCGCTTTCTATCAGCTTATATTGCCGGTCAGATTTTATTCGGATCGATTTGCGCTCCTGTAATTGATTTAATACAGAACAATGTTTCACGTGAAACACAACATCGGTTTACATGTATGACATTATCGTTGCAGGTGGCGGCCATGCAGGCTGTGAAGCTGTTCTTGCCTCAGCAAGAATAGGTCTCACCTGTCTTCTTATCAGTTCCGACCTTACTGCTCTTGCAAGAATGTCGTGCAATCCAGCCATCGGAGGAGTCGCAAAAGGTCAAATGACGAGAGAAATCGACGCTCTTGGCGGAGAGATGGGAAAAGCAATAGATGCGGAAGGAATACAGTTCCGTATGCTGAACAGAAGCAAGGGGCCCGCAATGCATTCTCCAAGAGCGCAAGCTGACCGTATGCTTTACTCTCAATACATGCGACGCATCATAGAAAAAGAAAAAAATATCGATCTCCTGCAGGATACCGTTACGGGGATAAAGAAACAAGCCGGAACGGTTTCGGGAGTCTATATCTCTACAGGAACCTTTATTGAATCCCGAGCGGTAATTCTTGCATGCGGCACTTTTCTGAATGGTCTTATTCATATAGGCCTCAATCATTTTCCTGGAGGAAGAACATTAGCTGAACCGCCAGTTACAGGACTTACTGAAAACCTTTTATCCTTTGGATTCAGAGCCGGTCGCCTTAAAACCGGAACGCCTCCGCGAATCGACAAAAGAAGCGTCGATTATTCCAGGGTTGAAGAACAGATGGGTGACCCTCTGCCCGCTCCATTTTCTTTTTCAACGCATAACCTTGAAAAACGCTTACAACTCAGCTGCTATCTTACGAAAACAACGACAGAAACACATGACATTCTGAGATCCGGATTTGAACGTTCCCCTCTTTTTTCCGGTAAAGTCAAAGGAACAGGCCCTCGCTATTGCCCATCTATTGAAGACAAAATCAACCGTTTTTCCAATAAAGATAGCCATCACATCTTTCTTGAGCCAGAGGGCTTCGATACCAATGAAATGTATGTCAACGGATTTTCGACATCTCTTCCGGAAGACATTCAGTTGCTTGGGCTTAAATCAATACCTGGTCTTGAAAATGTTAAAATGATCAGACCCGGATACGCCATTGAATACGATTATTTTTTTCCTTACCAGATCAAAAGTACGCTTGAAACGAAAAGCATTGATAATCTTTACTTTGCAGGCCAGATAAATGGCTCTTCAGGATATGAAGAAGCGGCAGCGCAGGGACTTATGGCAGGAATCAATGCCTCACTGAAACTCCTCGAAAAACCGCCGCTGATCTTAAAAAGATCTGACGCTTACATTGGAGTTCTTATCGATGATCTGATTACCAAAGAAACAGAGGAGCCCTACCGCATGTTCACCTCTTCTGCAGAACATCGACTCCATTTGCGACACGACAATGCAGATCTCCGACTTAGTTCTTACGGTTTCAATGCAGGATTGCTGGATGAAAATTCGATGAATGCCTGTCGCGTCAAAATGTCTGCGATAGAAAACGTAAAGTTGCTGGCAAGTAACTATAAATTTCGGCCTGACACAATCAATCAGCACCTGTCCATTAGTGGTGTGGCTGAAATTCAGACATCTCTTTCAGCTCTTAATCTGATGAAACGTCCCGGCATCACTTTCCGTATGATTCTTGACGGTAACGCTAATTTTCGCGAGTTGGTGTCTGAAATCACATCCGATCATCTTGTGTTCGAACAGATCGAGATAGATATCAAATATGAAGGGTATCTTAAAAGAGATTTGCTGATGTCAGAGAGAATCATCCGTCTAGAATCTTTGCAGATTCCACCTTCATTTCAATATGAACTGGTATCCGGTCTTTCCAATGAAGGCAGAGAAAAGCTTATCAGGCATCATCCTGAAACAATCGGTCAGGCGACAAGAATACTTGGAGTTTCACCATCCGACATATCTGTTCTTATGATCAAACTCGGGCGATAATATCATCCTGTTGTTTCACGTGAAACATGCCCAAACATTTTCTCATTTTACTTTTTCTTTTCATGGACAATCTCATTCATGATATTCTGGAAAACGATCTGCTATTCGGAAAAGACAAGGAAGAATTTATTGTTGGAGCCTATCAGTATTCCGACTCCTTGATCAGGATTTTTTTTCGGTCAGGCGATGCAGTTCTGTTTCGTGACGATCCTTTTTATCCTTACATCTTTCTCTCTGATGGCGCACTTCTTGATGGCTTCATCCCGGATGACAGAAAAAAGTTCTGGCTCGTAAAACTGCATGGTGATAATTTTTATCGTTACCTTGCCATCTTCAGCAGCTGGAAATCATTCAGGACTGCTCATGATTTTATCAATGCAAAAAAAAATGCACTTCTCACAGGGAACACCACATCTTCTCCCGAAGGGGAAAGCTCGCTTACCTACAGTAAAGGCGATGCCGTTACACAGTATTTTATGCAGACCGGAAAAACGCTTTTCAAAGGGATGCTTTTCGACGACCTGCACCGTCTACAGCTCGATATAGAGACATATTACAAACCTATCGGGGGAAACGGTGAACGTTTTTCCGATGAAATCATCATCGTATCCCTTTCCGATAACAGAGGCTGGGAAGAAGTCCTCCACTCAAAAAACAGCGATGAAAAGACTTTGCTTGAAAACGTCATTAGAACCATTACAAGTAAAGATCCCGATGTTATAGAAGGTCATAACATTTTCAGTTTTGATCTCCCGTATCTTCAGAAACGCTGTGCTTTTCACGCCGTTCAGTTTTCCATCGGCAGGGACGGCCTTCTCCCTAAAACGTTTCCATCCAGCATCCGCTTTGCTGAAAGAAGCATAGACTTTACTTTTTTCGATATCCCTGGCCGTCATGTTATCGACACTCTTTTTCTTGTCCAGAGTTATGATATATCGAAACGCGCACTGCAGAGTTATGGACTTAAAGCCGTTGCTAAACATTTCGGTTTTGCATCACCTGACCGGACATATATTGATTACAAGGATATAGCCTCTACATGGGATAACGATCACGAAAAACTTCTCGCCTACGCCCTTGATGATGTCAGGGAAACAGGAGCTTTATCGGGAATGCTTTCCGGAAGCAATTTTTATACCTCACAGATGGTTCCTTATACCTATGCCCTGACTTCACGCCTCGGTCCTGCAGCGAAAATCGAAGCTCTTTTCGTTCGTGAATATCTGCGTCAAAAACAATCTCTGCCAAAACCATCCATTGGACAACAGTTCGCCGGCGGTTATACAGAAGTTTTTCTGAAAGGCGTTCTCGGCCCGATCGTCTATGCAGATGTTGAATCCCTGTATCCCTCTATAATGCTTTCATTCGATATTTGTCCTAAAAGCGATGAACTTAAGGTATTTCCGGTTGTACTTCGCGATCTGAAAGAACTGCGTTTCAAGGCAAAGAGTCTGAGCAAAGAAAATATGTCGATTGGCAATAAAAGACTTTCTGATAATTTTGACGCGATGCAGGCATCTTTCAAAATTCTTATTAATGCCATGTACGGTTATCTTGGATTCCAGAGCGGGATTTTCAATGATTTCTCTGAAGCCGACAAGGTTACTTCGACGGGACAAAACATTGCAAGAAAAATGATTGTTGAATTTGAATCCCGTGGTTGCAGGGTCATAGAAGTTGATACTGACGGTATTCTTTTTATTCCGCCTGAATCAGTAAAAACAGAAGAAGAAGAAAGAAATCTTGTTAAAGAGGTTTCGTCGATTATGCCTGAAGGAATCAGAATCGGTTTTGACGGGAGATTCAAAAAGATGATCTCCTATCTGAAAAAAAACTATGCCCTTCTGAGTTATGATAATATCATGACCGTAAAAGGCTCTTCTCTTTCGAGCAGAAGCGGAGAAAAATTCGGACGGGAGTTTATTCGTAAAGGATATGAAAAACTTCTTTCAGAAGATATATCCGGTCTTCATGACCTGTATGTAGAATACAGAAATAACATTCTGAATCATATTCTCGATATTGGCGAGTTTTCCAGGACGGAAACGCTCAAATCAACAATTGAGCAATATCTCGATGATGTTAAAATCGGAAAGCGCTCCAGATCCGTTACATACGAACTTGCGATAAAATCGGATACTCTTTTCTCAAAAGGCGACAGAATAAGCTATTATATCAGCGGATCCGGTAACGGTTCGTCATTTTTTGAGCGAGGCAGACTGGCATCCGATTGGGACAGAAGCAAACCCGACGAGAATACCGCTTTTTATCTTAAACGCCTTGATGAATATTGTCAGAAATTTCTTCCTTTTTTCAAACCCCAGGACTTCAGTATGATATTCTCTTCCGATACCCTTTTCTCTTTTTCAGCAGAAGGCATTGATATTATAAGAGAAATACGTCATACCGCTTCGGATAATGTCGGCGATGATTTGATTTTTTAAGTGTTTTATACCGAAAGGAACTATGAAAAGCCGTTATCTGTATCTTTATGGTACCTCTGTAAAGTTATTGAGTACCCTGATCGTTACGTTGTCAGGTGCACGGATTATTTCTTTTCGTTGTGTATTAACCAGTTTATGCGGTTCCTTGCGTCTTGCACGATGTTGGTTCATCGCACTGTATTGAGATGATCTTTAATAGCTTTATATTAATCTTTTAACCTATTCACTTCCTGTTATGCCTGATAATAAAATTCTTCCTGTTACCGATGATGTTACCTGGATCGGCGTTCTTGATCCAGGGCTTGTTACCTTTGATATCGTTATGGAAACCAAGTACGGCACTACGTACAACTCATACTTCATCAATGCCGATAAAAAAACTGTTGTAGAAACGACAAAAGCAAAATTCTGGCCTGCTTATCTTGATAAAATAAAAAAAGTTACCGATCCCTCAGAAATCGAGTACATTATTGTGGACCACACGGAGCCTGATCATTCCGGTAATATCCCCGATCTTCTGCGCGTTGCTCCTGATGCTACCGTCGTAGGCAGCGGCAATGCCATCAAATTTCTTCGTGACCAGACAGGTCATGATTTCAGACATCTTGTCGTCAAAAACGGCGACAGTCTGAGCCTTGGCAACAAAACCCTTCATTTTATCGGCGCTCCTAACCTTCACTGGCCGGATACGATCTATACATGGCTTGAAGAGGATCGAGTCCTCTTTACCTGTGACTCTTTCGGATCTCATTTTTCCCATCAAGAGATGTATGATGATCTTGTCGGTGATTTTGACGACGCTTTCACCTACTATTTCGATGCCATTCTGAGGCCTTTCAGCAAATATATGCTTCAGGCTATAGAAAAAATAAAACCGCTCGATATCAAGGTCATCTGTCCCGGACATGGACCTATTTTACGCTCCAACTGGAAAAAATATGTGGACCTTTCTCATCGTTACGCTTCAAACGCCATTGCATTGCCTAATGAGAAAAACATTCTCATAGCCTATGTTTCCGCTTATGAAAACACAACGATCCTCGCTCATAAAATTGCTGAAGGCCTGCGTCAGTCCTGTGATTTCACTATCGATATCTGCGATGTCGAAAATATTCATTTTTCCAAACTTGAAGACAAGATCGCTCATTGTTCGGGAATAATCGTTGGATCACCAACTATCAACCAGAATATTCTTTCCCAGATCTATCAACTTTTTGCAGCAGTCAATCCTATTCGTGACAAGGGAAAACTTGCTGCTGCCTTCGGCTCATATGGTTGGAGCGGCGAGGGCGTGAAAATGATTGAAACAAATTTCTCGCTGCTTAAACTCAATGTTTTCGAAAAAAATGTCAGGGTCAAATTCCAACCTCATGAACCTGAATTCGAAGAGTGTATCGCTTTCGGAAAATCTTTTGCAGAAAAAATGATCAATATGTATCAACTCAGCTGCAACCTTTAAAGGAAAAAATGACTTTCTATCCATGATTTTCTACATAAAAAAAGTGGGTGCCTTTTTCCGGCACCCACTTTTTTTTTACCTGAAAATAATTTCTCGTATCGCTGTTGTTCCCGACTGTGCATTCATTTTTTCAGCAAGTTCTTTTTTCCTGAAATTCAACTCCATCCTCCATACGGAATTTTTTACACGTATATGTAGCTGTCCCTGTGTCAATCTTTCTATTGTCGTTTGTGCAGCAATAGTTTCACCAACTATATCTTTCCATGACTGAAGTGCCCTGTATTGCTCACGTGCTTCTGTCATACCGAGCCTGTCGCATACCTCTTCAACAATCAGCGCAATATGCCTGGGATCTTTTTTCTGTCGAGATATATCTTTTTTCATATTGCCTCAAAAAAGTTTATCGACGTCACTGCTGAACCATGCATCTTTTCTGTTGCGGTAATGAATACCTGACCAAAAGTTGCAAGAATCGCAAACAAAGCCTCAACACGTGAACTGTCAAGTTCACTGAATAGATCATCGAAAAGACAGAGAGGTTTCTCATTGAGCTTATCTCTTAAATAACCGTAAAGAGCCATTTTCATAGCTATGAGAAAACTCCGCTGCTGTCCCTGGGATGCGTATTTTTTTATTTCATGCTGATTGAGAAAAAATACTATTTCATCCCTGTGTGGACCTCCTGAAGTCAGCCCTCGCGCAATTTCATCTTTTTTTTTCTTTGCATACTGCTCCTTGAATCTATTCTGAAGTTCCTCTCTCGTTAACGCATAAACAGATTGCGCGAGTGAACTTCTGTATGTTATTCCCGGTTCTTCCTTTACCGATACTGAAGACAGAAAGGCCTGCAATCCCGGAAGGATTTCCTCAAGAAACCTCAATCTTGCAAACACTATATCAGCAGCATATTCGGACAACTGTTCTGTCAGAATATCAAGCATCTCTATAGAGTGAAATCTCTCTTTTAACTGTAAAAGAAGTGCATTTCGCTGTAAAAGAACCCTACGATAATGCAGCATTGACTGGAGATACCTGCCATCTGCCTGACAGATGGCATTATCGAGAAAACGTCTTCTTTCGACTGGCGAACCATTGACGATAGACATTTCGGCAGGAGAAAAAGTAATGCAGGGTATGGAGCCTATATGCTGTGAAAAAGTATTCAGTTCCTGACCGTTTACCGTCAGTTTTTTACCATTCTCACTACTGTAAACTACTTTTACACCGTTTTGTTTTAATGCATCACTGATAAAGCTTCCTTTTATAAGAAAAAAAGATTCTCCGAAAGCAAGGCATTCGTTATCGTATGCAGTAACAAAACCCTTCGTCAATGCACAATAGTGTATTCCTTCCAAAACAGAGGTTTTACCTGAACCATTCGGGCCGTAGAGGAGATTAATTCCGTCTGATGGCCCGTATGACAAGTTTTTATGATTTCTGAATTGTACAAGCTGTATTTGCTCGATTTTCAATAATCATTTTCTCCTCTCAATTATTAATACGTACCGGCATCACAAGAATAATAAGTTCTTCATTCTCTTTTTGTATTCCAGGCTTGAAGATAACCGCCGTTGTTGGACTTTTCAGTTCGATGGTTATTTCACTCTCATCAAGATGCGCAAGGGCCGCTTCAATAAATTTCGCATTGAAACCGATGATGATGGGATCTCCTGAATAACTGCATGGTAAATCCTCCTGAGCCGATTCGCCCTCGTTTGTATTTTCAGCCATGATTTTCAAAACTTCACCGGTGACTTCGATTTTTATATCGCCTATACTTGAAAATCTTCCGACCCTTTTTACCGAATCATAAATATCCGTTCTTTGAATGACGATTTTTTTATCGTGTTCTACGGGAATAACTGCTTCATAATTTGGATATGGCTCAACAATCAGTGCTGCTTCAAGTACAATATTATTACAAATATAACATACGGTACGTCTCTCTTCATCGATCGACATGCTTACATTTTCATGCTGAGCGAGTTTTTGAATGATCGAAAGTACGCGAGAAGGAACGACAATTTTCTGTTTTTCTTCAACGTTAACAATAATAGGTTTACGGCAGCGAACCAGACGATGCCCATCGGTGGCTACAGAGGTAATCTGATTTTCTTCTATTTCAAACAGAACTCCCATCATTGCAGGTCTCATACCATCAACACTGCACGCAAAAACAGTTTTCTGTATCAGATCCTGCAGTTCAGTTGTTTTGAGGTCAATTACGATATCATAGTTTTTTTCAGTTTTTTCAGCTTTGCTTTCGAAAAGGCATGGAATTTTATAACGGCCTTTGTCTGTAGCGATAAAGACTGTTCCATGATCGCTGATTTCCTGTCTTTCAATACTGAACGTAACCGGAGTGTCATACATGCTCCTCAGAAAATCCTGAAGTGTTCTCGCCTTGATGCCGATATTTCCTGAATCGACAGTTTCCACCTCGCATTTTGCAGTGATTGAAATTTCACCATCCGTAGCATACAGCGTTAACATGCCGTTTTCCAGGGTTAAATGAACATTGTCATACCTTGGATCAATGGTTTTTGCTGGAATTGCTTGGGATACTTTACTGACAGCATCCTGGAGTTGACGTATTGTTGAAGAAAATCTCATCATCGTATTCTTTATCTATTTATTAATGTTTTAAATATATGTAGTTGTTGTTAATGATGTGGAAATCTTGACTAACAATGGAGAAAAACTTTTAACGTTATTTTTTTAAATACTTTATCGGTTCCGGAAACTCATGTATTCCTGTGGATAATATGTTTACTACCTGATACTCTCCATGTTGATTGATTGTTGGAGCGTTTTCCGTGTCATCGGAAGATGTTGATAGATCGGAGGATATCAAGATTGTATCCACACTGTCTTAACAGGCTATACAGCAATACATGCCATCATCGTTACATCGAGAGGATCTCGATTCGCTTTTTTATCTCTTCTATTTTTTTTCGCTCGTCACTTATAGTTTCAACTCTTTTTTCTATAGTGTTGAGAGCATGAATGACTGTTGAGTGATCGCGACCACCGAAATGAAGGCCTATGGTCTTCAGAGACGATTCCGTAAGAAGCTTTGCCAGATACATAGCCATCTGTCTTCCTGCAGCAATTTCCTTTTTCTTTGATTTTCCTTTCAGGTCGTTGGGAGTGATGCTGTAGAATGAGCATACGGCTTTTTCGATAGTGTCCAGAGTCAACTGCTTTGTTGTATGTCTGATGATATCTTTCAGAGTTGATTTCGTGAACTGCAGATCGATTTCCTGATTGTCCAGAGATTGTGCGGCAAGCAGTTTAACGATGCATCCCTCAAGCTCTCTGACGTTTTCGGTGACGTTGGTGGCAATGAATTCAATAACCGCTTCATCCAGATTGACACCGCTCTGATGCAATTTACTGAGGATGATAGCTTTTCTTGTTTCATAGTCGGGAGGTTGTATGTCCGCGGAAAGTCCCCAGTTAAAGCGGGAAATGAGGCGATCTTCTATCCCCTTGATCTCTTTTATGGGACGGTCGGCCGAAAGAATGATCTGTTTATTGGACTGGTGAAGGGTATTGAAAATATGGAATATTTCTTCCTGAGTTTTTTCCTTTCCGGCAAAGAACTGGATATCGTCGATGATAAGGACATCGATTGTTCGGTAGAACGAGGAAAATTCCTGAATTTTTCCGTTCTGAATCGCATTGACGAAGTCTATGGCGAATTTTTCGCTCGAAACATAGAGAACCTTTTCGGAGAGGCAGTTTGTGCGGACACTGTTTCCGATTGCCTGTATCATGTGTGTTTTTCCTAATCCGACTCCGCCATAGATAACCAGAGGGTTGAAGGCGTTTTGGCCCGGATTCTGCGCGATGGATTTTGATGCGGCAAACGCAAGGGAGTTACAATCGCCGCGAATAAGCGTGTCGAAGGTGTATTTAGTGTTCAAATGCGTCTCAAAACGCATAAGATTTCGCTCATAATCTCTTCGTTCAGATGCTATTGCCTGATTTTCAGATTGTTCTGCCCGGCAATCATTATTGGGGGTGTTCTGATGAGGTAATTCGATCGTAACCGGTTGCCCCTGAGATTTATCCATAACGATGGAGTACATCAGTTTCGCATCAGGGCCGATAACGTCTTTCAGTGCCTGTTTCAGATAGGATGAGTAGTTTTCCTCGATCCACTCGTAAAAAAACTGGCTTGGAACTTCAATAGTAAGTTCACTTCCTGAAAAATTGACAGGTTTTATAGGGAGAAACCAGGTTTTGAAAGCAAGTGGATTTATTTTGTCTTTTATCGCATTCAGGCAAGAACTCCAGACCTGATGCTCTAATGAGGAGCTTTTCGGGTGCTTTTGAGGGAGGACTCCGTTTTGTACATGAGAGGTTGCTTCGGGCATACAGGCATAGAATTAGTAAAAAAAACGAGGGGAAGAACAGAGTCATCAACATTGAATGTTCACAAGTTACTGTTTTCGGTGGATAAAAAACAATTTAACGTCCGAAAAAACAATGGATCGCAGGCTGTTTCTCCGGCCGGGTTATCAACAGTGTATTTAATTTTATTATTGTTATTTATGAGTTTTTTGACCGAACTTTATCAACATCTGCCGGCAAGGCGGAACGCGCATGAGGTATGGCTTGTTAGGTGGTTGAGTTTTTTTATCAACAAGTTATCAACAGTGTTGATAACTTGTTGTAGGCGCTATATTTTTTTCCCTCAGGAGTCTCTGCGTCATTATTTACTGTGCGTTCGCCTATTTGTTTATAATTATTCTATGTGCTACATTACAGGCCTATAATTTTTACATTATTTCTCATAACGTCTGGAGTAATCAGCGATGAAAAGAACATTTCAGCCAAGCAATAGAAAAAGAAGGAACAAACACGGTTTCAGACTGAGGATGTCTACAAAAAACGGACGCAGGGTTCTTGCATCGAGAAGAGCGAAAGGCCGTCACCGTCTTACCGTCAGCTGTGAAATGGGTACTGCGACTAAATAGTTGTTTGCCGAAGGGGCCCGTGAAGGTCGTTGATTTTCTGAACCCTGCTCTTTTACGTCTTGACTATTGTGTATCTCAATTCGTTGCGAAAGCATGAAATACTGAGAAGAAAGCAAGTGATCTCCGAGCTTTTCAGGTGCAGGAAAAGCCTGAAAAGCGATAACATCAAGATTGTCTACGCTTTTCTCGATTCCGGCGGGAAGCTTCCTGATTCTTCCGCAGCCGCCGTGCTATTTGCCGTCAGCAAAAAATCCGTTCCGAAAGCAGTAATGCGCAACAGGGTTAAGCGATTGATGAAAGAGGCCTATCGCCTTGAGAAGACGGTTTTGCTGCAGAAAAAGGAACTTCCTGACGCGATACGTGAAAACAGGACGCTCTGTCTTGCGTTTATATATATCGGCGGGAATCGAAAGCTTCCCGCATTCGCATTGTTCAGGAAGGAGATGAGCAGGTTATTACGTACTCTTAGCAGCGGTTGATAATTTTTTGCCGATGTTGGTGAGGATTTCAGATGCAACTGCATCACTGGTCTTCCGTTTTAAGGTTAAATCATGAAGAGCATGTCATTCTGGAGGATAGTCAATCTGGCGCCGATGGCTTTGATCAGGTTTTACCGTACCTATCTTTCCGCTCTGCTCGGTCCGTCATGCAAGTATTATCCCACCTGTTCGCAATATGCCCTTGATGCGTACGGAGAGCATAATTTTTTTTATGCTTCCTGGCTGACAATCTGGCGGGTGCTTCGCTGCAATCCTTTTTCAAAAGGCGGTTATGATCCGGTGCCGTTGAAATCCGTTAAATCTCAGGATAATTTAAAAGAAGGCAATAATGGATAGAAATTCAGTAACCGGTCTGGCGCTGATAGCTTTGATCATGATTGTCTGGCTCCAGTTTATGTCGCCGGACAAAAAGAGCGTACAGCCGGATAACAGGCCGAAAGCCCAAACAACGGCAACGGTTTTACAGGAAAAAACTGAAGCGCCCGCTGCTCTCAGATCGGATACTTTCGGTGTTTTTGCTGAAGCGTCAACTGGAGCGGAAGAGTTGGTCACGGTTGATAATGAACTGTTTACCATGACGCTTTCGTCGAAAGGCGCCACCATCAAGTCTGTCGTGCTTAAGAACCATCTTGATGGCCAGCTTAAGCCTTTCGATCTGGTAAGCAGTCACGACAAGGGAGCGCTTTCATTGTTGTTTCTCAATGTTGAGGGTAAAAAAATCGATACGCGCGAGCTGTATTTCAGGCTCGTTTCACAGGAAAAAAAACAGACCCTGAGCGGAAAAAAGATAGCTGTTGTACGTTATCGTCTCGATATAAACCCGCAGCAGGCCATAGATATTGCCTACAGGTTTTCCGGGAACAGTTACAAGGTTGATTATGATGTGAAGCTGACCGGATTTGATAATGCTCTTGCGGGTAACGAGTACCAGCTTCAGTGGGATGGCGGTCTGGCTTATTCCGAAAAGAATAGGGAGGATGAGTCGCATAATGCAGTGGCAGGGGCTTTTCTTGGCGGAAGCCTTGTCAAGATCGACGCTTCCAAGGAGAACCAGACCTATCGTGAGGAGCAGTCAGGCGAGGCCGGATGGGTTGCTGTCCGTAACAAGTACTTTGTTGCCGCACTTATTCCTGGCAGTAAAACAGAAGGGATCTATCTTGAGGGAAAGAAAGGATCCGGACATTTTGAGGAGTATCTCGCTTCTTTGAAGATGTCGGTTCCCTCGACGGAGAAGGTTGCTTCAAATCATTTCTCGCTCTACATTGGCCCGCTTGATTACAATACGGTAAAAACTCTCGATGCCAATCTGGAAAAAATCATGGATTTCGGCTGGGATTGGCTGACCAGACCGTTTGCCGAGTATGTTATTTTACCGGTGTTTACCTGGATGAATGGTTTTATCAGTAATTATGGTCTGATTATAATTATTTTTGCACTCCTGATCAAGCTGGTTACCTATCCGCTTTCGATGGCATCGACCAAGTCGATGAAAAAAATGGCAGCTCTCCAGCCGATGCTCAAGGAGCTTCAGGAGAAATACAAGGACAATCCGGCAAAGCTGCAAAGCGAGCTGGGACGGATATATAAGGAGGCCGGAGTCAACCCGCTTGGAGGCTGCCTGCCGGTGGTACTCCAGATGCCGTTGCTTTTTGCGATGTTCTATGTATTCCGTTCTTCGATCCAGCTGCGCCATCACGGATTTCTTTGGGCAAAAGATCTCTCTGTGCCTGATTCGATTCTTGATTTCGGTTTCAGCATTCCGGTTTACGGAGATCATATAGCGGTGTTTCCCATTCTCATGGGAGTGACTGTTTTCATACAGCAGAAAATCACTCCAACGACTCAGAGCAATGATCAGATGAAGATGATGCTCTATATTTTCCCTGTAACGATGCTGCTGTTTTTTAATAATCTGCCTGCCGGGCTCGGTCTCTACTATCTGATGTTCAACGTGTTCAGCGTGGCACAGCAGTTTTACATCAACAGCACAACGTCAACTGATGATGTACCGAAAGCTGCGCTTGAGGCTGCGTCGGCAGCAGTTGCTTCTAAAAAGAAAAAAGGGAGCAGTAAAAAGTAACGCGTTATGTCACTGGCAGGAGAGATTGATGCGGGGATTTTCCGCTGGATAAACCTTTTTCTGGTGCATCCTGCCCTTGATGATCTCATGGTGTTTCTTACCACATTTAAACTCTCTGCACATATTTTTCTGCTTGCCGCGCTGTTTATTCTCGTCAGAAGACAGCGCGGCGGTATTGCCGTGCTTCTCATTGCGCTGCTTTCTGTCGGTCTGTCTGATTACACCGCATCCGGTATTCTGAAACCTCTTGTTCAGCGTATAAGGCCCTGTTTCGCTCTCGATACATGTCGTCTGCTGGTCAATCAATCTCACTCTTTCTCTTTCGCTTCTTCACATGCGGCGAATTCGGCTGCCGTCGCCTCGGTGGTATGGATTTTTTTTCACCGCGGAGAGTTCGTCGAAAAGCTGTTTGCCGTTGTGATGATAGTTTATGCCGTTCTTGTGGGTTATTCACGGATCTATGTAGGCGTACACTATCCGGGCGATGTGTTTGCCGGCATGCTCATAGGTTGTATGAGTGCTGCGCTGATCTATCTGTTTTCTTCCTGGCTTTTCAAGAATGCTGTACAGTCTTCGATGCTGAAAAGAGGGGCTGACTGACTATGAGCAACAGATACTGGGGTATCGATCTCGGAGGCAGCAAGATAGAGGTTGTTGTTGCCGATGAGGCGATGAAACCGCTTATACGGAGGAGAATCGCGACAGAGGCGAAAGAGGGTTATCAGCACATAACAGGAAGAATTGTCCGTCTGCTCGATATGGTTTCCAGGGAGAGCGGATTTGCCCTTCCGAAGGTTATCGGTATGGGAACTCCGGGAAGATATGACGCTGATGCCGGCGTGTTGAAAAACTCCAATACTCTTTGTCTTAACGGCCGGAATCTTAAAGTCGATATCGAGGATCTGCTGCAGTGCGCCGTGTTGATCGAAAACGATGCCAACTGTTTTGCCCTTGCGGAATCCTTGCTTGGTTCCGGAAGAAATCTCATGAGAGGGAGTGACCGCACGGCATTTGGCATGATTATCGGTACCGGAGTGGGAGGAGGCATCGTGTGCGGAGGTCGGGTATTGCATGGCGCACATGGTATTGCGGGTGAATGGGGGCACAATGAACTTGTTCATGATGGCGAGCCCTGTTATTGCGGAAAACGGGGCTGTGTCGAGACTGTTATTTCAGGCCCCGCACTTGAGCGTTATTATTGTTCGCTTACAGGTATCTCAAGATCTCTGCAGGAGATTGCAGGTTTATGTGAAATTGACCGGTCGGCGGAAGCAACGATCGGGCGTCTTGTGGATAACTTCGCCAGAGCTCTTGCATCGGTTCTTAATATACTTGATCCTGACTGCTGTATTATCGGCGGTGGCGTTGGATGTATCGGTCGGTTGTATTCAAAGGAGTGCATCGGTCTGATTGAACGAAGTCTTTTCAGCGCTCGATTGCAGATCCCATTATTAAAGCCGCAGCTTGGCGACAGTGCGGGCGTATTCGGAGCGGCATTGCTGGCCGTGAACTCTAAACAATGATTCGTATGGAAGAAACTACCCTGAAAAAAGGTGACGTTATAGAGTTGACGGTTACCGATTTTGCCGATAAGGATAGTTGTTTCGGACGTCTTGATAGTGGCATCAGCGTAATGATAACCGGCATGCTGGCTCCCGGCGACCGGGTGAAAGCCCTCATCAGAAAAGTGAAGCAACGCTATATCGAGGCTTCAGCCGTTGAAATGACGATGTTGTCTTCCGATCGGGTAGAGCCGATATGCTCATATTTCGGGGTTTGCGGAGGGTGCAAGCTCATGCATATTTCATACGAGGCACAGTTGCGTTACAAGCGAAAAAAGGTCATTGACGATCTTGTACATATCGGCGGTTTTATCGATCCTCCCGTACATCCCGTGCTTCCGGCCCGCTCTTCCTGTCATTACCGCAACAAGGTCGAGCTTTCCTGTTCGAGTATCCGTTATCTTATGCCGGCAGAGCTTTCGCAGGAGGAGCTTTCCCGTTCGAGGGATTTCGGTCTTGGATTTCATGCTCCGGGAAACTACGAGAAGGTGATCGACATCGATTACTGCTATCTGGCCAACGAGTCGATGAACAGCGTGCTCAGGCTGACCCGTGAATTTGCTCTCGCCAATCGCCTCGCCCCTTATGCGGTCAAAGCTCACGCCGGCTTTCTGCGCAATCTGGTGCTGCGTACAAGCGAGCATACCGGGAGGCTTATGGTCAATATCGTTACTTCATGGTATGACCGCGAATTGATGGCCCGTTATGTCGATATGCTTGTCGCCGCGCTTCCGGATCAGGATCTGACGGTTGTAAACAATGTCACGACAAAAAAGAACACGGTTGCTACAGGTGAGCAGGAGTACGTGGTTTATGGTGAGGGGACGCTGACGGAACGGCTTGGCGAACTCGATTTCAGGGTTTCGGCAAACTCTTTTTTCCAGACTAACTCATCACAGGCCGCAGTTCTCTACGCCGAGATACTCAAAGTGGCAGGAATCAGGCCGGATGATACCGTTTATGATCTTTACTGCGGCACCGGTACCATAACGCTTTATCTTGCAGGGCACTGCCGAATGGCTGCAGGGTTGGAGGTTGTAGAGAGTTCACTCAGTGATGCGGCAAAGAACGCCGATTTGAATGGCATCACCAATGCAGTGTTTTTTCAGACAGATCTGAAAGATTTTCATGCGATGCTGCAGAAGCTTGGAAATTATGATGCCCCAGGTGTCATTGTGACGGACCCTCCAAGAGCCGGCATGCATCCGAAAGCTCTTGAAACCATGCTCAAGCTCGGAGCCCGTACGATCGTCTATGTGAGCTGTAATCCGTCTAATCTTGCCAGGGACGGCAAGGAGATCGCCCGTAACGGATACCGGCTGGTTTCAGTGCAGCCGGTCGATATGTTTCCTCACACGGTGCATGTAGAAAGCGTTGCCTGTTTCGAGAGGGAGCTGTAGCCCCTCTTCTTCAAAATCTGTATCGAAATCGGTTTCCAAATCGAAATCGATTTCCTCTCTCCCGTCCTTCCGAAATCGCCTATGGTGGCGAACCTGCGTGTTCGTCCCCAAGTTTCCTATAGAAACCAAGTGTACTTTTTGCTCCGAAATATTTTTATAAATACTTATCTCAGTCCTCGTCCCCTGGCTTCCAGGTGTGTTATATACCCAATCTCAGTGAATTCGACTTTAAAATCGGATTTACTCCGTTTACCACGGAATAGCTTGACGCTTGGATTCTGGCCTCGAAGAATCAGGGCGATGATTTCAAGTGCCTCGCCAGTTATTTCGGGGCCAAAGTAAACACCGGTTAGCGCTTCCGCCTCATAGTGATAGAGAGTATCAACATTCTTGTGAACTATGCGCCACTCCTGTTCATAGAGCCATGATTTCGACTTGATCAGATAAAAATCTTTGGCTGCATTGGTTGCCTCTAAATCAGACCCTATCAGGTAAGGGATTACAGAAGCATCGGGCACACGATCGACGTATTTGACTTGATCAGCTTGTGAGAATGGTAGGTGATCTGTTGAAAATTCCAGGCAAAACCCCTTGTATTTCCCCCCATAGTGACCCCACATGAGAAGATCGTTGTTGATCTCTGAAAAACACGTTATCCCTCGCTCTTTGCCAAAGCGTTCAACAGTTGATGATATGGCTTCAGCGCCAATTCGCTGAAACATTTCTTGCAATTCATCAACCGGCATTTGCTCGAATTTCAGCTTTGCCTCCTGTGGCGTTGTCTCGTCGGTGAGATAATGCTGCCGGATAGACTCGACCTCTTGAGGTGATGGCTGCAACACGACAGGGTTGGTTGCACAGTCGTATGGATCGTTGAAGTCCAATGGTGATCCAAAATAGATCCCTTGCGCCTTAAGATTCTCAAGTGCCTGAGTGCTGAACGCCTCGTACTTGTAAAGCTTTGGCGGAAGCTTCATTTTTCGATCAGTTTAATGACGGGTATGGCTGGTGAAGGGGCATTCGGAGGTGAAGCGATTGCGTTGGAAAAATTATCATCGTTCTCCACCCAAAATAAAACGAGCCCGCTCCACACGCAACATTTCATAAGGTGTCATGAATCGCAGATGGAGTCCGATGCAGGCATTGGGAATCTTGATGCGGCGTAGGGAGTTGGCGGGTACTTCGTGCGTTACGACCACGTGTCCGCCTGAAAGTGCATGGGCTACAAGATAGAAATCCGCTACCTGGAGAAAGGTGTTGATTGCCGCAGGTTCGTACTCCTGACTGGTTGCCCATGAGCTTACCTGACCAAATTTTTCAATTGTCCGGCTATCGGTACCGAGAAACAAATTCCATGCATGATTGTTCATCCAGTTGGTCAGTTCATCAGCCCCGGCAGCAATTTCGTCAGCAACCTTGTCGATGCTGAAAACCTTTCCTGTAGCATTGCTTTCGATCAGCCATTCCCAAAATGCAGGGCAGAAATCAAGGCCGTAATGCAGATTTTTGGCCTGGATGAAAACATTGGCGTCGAGCAGGTAGGTCATGGCATCACTCCCAATTCATGAGCAGCCTCGTAAAACGTTGCCGATTTGCGAATGCCAAGCAGACGGAATGCGTCTCTGAAGAGGGTATGACCTTCCAAAGCACTGGAAAGTACGGCTCGAGCAAAGCGTTTGCCGTTACGCGCGCCAAGAGTCCGGTAGAAATCGCCTCCGCCGCTTTTGTTTCCTTCAAGCGAAAGAATGCGATCAAGCTCTTGCCGATAGCATTGGTTCATTGCCTCCCGGGTCATGAGACCGGCTTCATACAAACGTCGAAGTACGACAAGGGTGCTGACTTTGAAAAACCGCGCAAGCCGTTGCAGTTCATCGTTGACTGCCAGTGCGGAATTATAAACAGCGTGCAGCTCATCGGCAGGTACCAGCAATTCGGCTGCGACATGGTTGCACCATCGCTCGATCTGCTGATCAGGAAGAACTCCGGCTTCCGGGGCAGACAGGCCGGTTGCTGCAAGCCAGAGGTGCGCCAGTTCATGTGCCAATGTAAACATCTGCGCGGCTTTGCTGTCGGCCGTATTCAGAAACACCAGCGGCGCGAACTCATCGGCGAGAGCAAAACCACGGAACTCTTTTGTATCCAATTTCCGATGGCTGTTACTGCCGACAATTGAGGTGGCCATGACAAGCACACCGGCATCTTCTGCCTTTGCGACAAGCTGACGCAGTGCATCTGTCCATGTTGGCAGTGTTTGCCGTTCAGCGACAGAGAGTAACAGAGTCTGGCGCATCTGTGCAGCAACAGTTTCAGGATTGTCAGTTAGTGTAACACTTCCGACAAACAGTAATGGCTGTAATCCCTGCATCAGGGCATAGTCGCGATACCACTCCTGTCGTTGCTGGCACAGAAAGATAGTGTCGAGCAATGCTGTGCTGGGTTCACGAAAAAGAGTGTCATGATGAGTGCGGAAATCCGGAACAGGCAAGGGAACCTCCGGAGGGTCCGGGAGGAAAAAATATCCAAACGGGGTATGCGTGAGCCGGGCAAACTCCTCCAGTTGTTTCAAAGTTGGCAGTGCTTCGCCTCTCAGCCATAATGGCCATTTCCTGAACCGTTTTTCCAGCTCGGTATCACTGAGCCAAGCCCTGCTGGCCGCCCACTGCAATACAGGAATGGAAGCAGGAACCGTGCTCATGTTTCAGCGTGAAAGTTTAAAAAATTCGCTGCCATTATCCGCCGGGTAGGGAACGAAAAATAAATATAACATACGAAACGCATTTAACGTGCCCCGCGTCGTACTATACCTTACGTCCCAACCCTCATTCTGCAATTGGAACCGCTACTCAGCTATCGATGCAGGCCTGATTAGTGATTACGGCAGGATGGAATCATTTATATGATTGTGTCGTATATTGTACGCGATAGCAGTGTACACGAAGAAAATTTACAAGAAAAGCTGATGTTGAAAATATCACCGTGAGCGCCGATGCGGAGCTTATTCGCAAGGCGAGGGAAAAGGCGCAGCGTGAACATACCACCCTGAACGAAACCTTCAGAGGCTGGCTCAGGCAGTATGTCAAGGCAGAGGTACGGGTAAGGGAGTTCTATGCTCTGATGCAATCTCTCGACTATGTCAGGCCTGTTAGAACGTTCAGCCGGGCGGAGTTGAATGAACGGTAACTATTTCCTCGACACCAACATTTTCGTTTACTCTTTTGACCTATCGAATCCCATCCAGAAGGTGATCGCGATCTGACTGATAAGGATTGCCTTGCAAGGACGGTTATGGCATGGTCAGCTCCCAGGTCGTTCAGGAGTTCATTAACGTATCGACGAGGAAATTCGAGGTACACTTCTCTGTCAGTGATTATCGGAACTATCTGGATTCGGTGTTTGATGGACTTTGCCGGGTCAGCACAACTGTTGAGCTATGCCAGTCAGCACTCGATGTCATGGAGCGCTGGGGCTACAGCAACTACGATTCCCTGACTATCGTCAATCCGTTTTTTTGATCGTGAGTCGCTGTTAACGCATCGTTTTACGGAATATTTTTCGAAGGGATCCCCCTCCCATTGCGCTTCATGATCGCTCTGATGGTTGTTTCCCGTAGTTTCTCAGCATACATTGAGATATGCCATTCATGATCGAATATTTTCACTTCCCCGGATATCAAACCACGGATAAATGGCTCACAGCACATTTCAATACGATGTTTTCCTGAGCCACAACAGGGCTGACAAGCCGCGGGTGCGGGCGCTGGCCGAGCGGTTGCGTTCGGCGGGGTTGCGGGTGTGGTTCGACGAGTGGGTCATCAAACCCGGCGACGACATTTACCTCTCCATCGAGCGCGGGCTGGAGGCGGCGCGGGTGCAGGTGCTCTGCCTGTCGTCCGAAGCTCTCGGGTCGGAGTGGGTTGCGCTCGAACGCAGCACGGTGCTCTTCCGCGACCCGACGAACGCAGGCCGCCGCTTCGTCCCGCTGCTGCTCGCCGATTGCAATCTGCCCGACACACTGAGGCGCTACAAGTACGTGGATTTCCGCGAGGATGCGCAAGGCGCGTTTGACGAGCTGCTGGCGGTGTGCCGGGAGGTGGAACATGTACAGCCTGCGTTACAGCCAGAGGTTATTGCGGAATCGGGAAAATCAATTCCAGTGGAGCTCCCTGAGCCGACAGTAGCTTATGCTGAGCTGGAAAGCGCGCTCATTGGGCAAATGAACTGGGTTTGCAGCGTGGCCGTTAGCCCGGATGGTACTTGGGCTGTAACTGGAAATGCTGGAAATCCATTAAGTGAATTTACAATAAGTATTTGGGATTTGAAGACGGGAAAATGTAGTAAAAGATTGAAGGGGCATAATGCTATGGTATGGTCCGTAGCTATTACTCCAGATGGAAAGAGAATTCTTTCGAGTTCGAACGATCAGACTGTTCGAGTATGGGATGTAGAATCAGGTCTGGAAAAAATAAAGTTACAGGGGCATATTGGAACCATATGGTCTGTTGTTGCATTCGCTGACAACATACATGCTCTTTCTGCGGGAGTTACAGACAAGACAATTCGGTTGTGGGAGTTGGTTTCTGGCAAATGTATCAAAACGATAAAGTGTGGTTATAAAAATTCGGATTCCGTTTTCAGTGTGGCGGTTAATAAAGCAGGTACAAGAGTTGTTTCAGGGCATCAGAGTGGGCAGTTGCGGCTCTGGAATATCAAAACAGGCCACTGTATAGCCATAATGCGAGGTCATTCAGATACAGTGAACTCTGTTAAGATTATGCCGGATGATCGATTTGCTATTTCAGGATCAAGCGATAATACTCTTAAGGTCTGGGATCTTGAAATGGGAATTTGTGTTGGAACACTTGAGGGCCATAAGGACATAGTGCATTCAGTAGCGATTGCCCCTGATGGCACGTTGATTGCTTCAACAGGCTTCAATGATCACTCAGTTCGGCTTTGGAATTGGAAGTCGGGAGAGTGCTTGTATGTGATTAAAGGCAAATATATGGAGGGGCCTATTTCAACTGTTTTTAGTCCAGATGGTCAGCGGCTTTTTGTCGGAACAGCAACTCCCTCGCTGATTTATGTTTATCACCTTACCGGTATCCGCGCCACTTCGCTCGCAGAACCTACGCGTAGTTATGTCAACGCCAAGGTCGTGCTGCTCGGTGAAGGGTCAGTAGGAAAGACGTCGCTGGCGCATAGGTTGATAGAGGACAGGTATGTCGTCAAGGATCGCACGCATGGGATGAATGTGTGGCCGTTAAAGCTTCCACTGCCGCCGGATGCGTCCATCGAGCGCGAGGCGTTGCTTTGGGACCTGGCGGGGCAGGAGGATTACCGGTTGATCCACCGCTTGTTTCTCGACGAGACGGCGCTGGCCCTGTTGCTCATCAATCCGCAGAAGGACGATCCATTTGCCGAGGCGGGTGACTGGCTCAAGGCGCTTGATATGGCTGTCGACAATCACGATGCGAAACGCGCCGCCGAAAAGCTGCTCCTCTTTTCGCAGATTGACGTTGGCGGTATGAAGGTCGGCAATGCCAAAATCGAGCGCTTCATTCAGAAACACGGGTTCAAGGCGTGGCTCGAAACCAGCGCCAAGACGGGCGAGAACTGTTCGGACGAAGCCTGTGGCGGCACTCCGTCGAAGCTGAAGCAGCTCATCGCGGATTGCATTCCGTGGGACAAGCTGCCGTGGACGGCCACGCCGCGCCTGCTCGCCGAGCTGAAAAGCGCTCTGCTGAAAATGCGTGATACGGCGGACATCCGCCTGCTGCGCTTTGCCGAGCTGGCGCAACGACTCGAACAGGCTCTGCCGGGTGAGAAGTTCGGCGACTCCGAGGTGCGCACGGCGGTGACGCTCCTCGCCAACCACGGTCTCGCGAGGGCGCTGAAGTTCGGCGACCTTGTGCTCTTGCAGCCCGAGCTGCTGAACGGCTACGCCGGGGCGATCATCCGCGCGGCCCGTGCCCACAAGGACGAGATCGGCTGCGTGCCGGAAGCAAGTATCTACGATTCGGAGTTCGACTTTACCGGCGTTGACCGTCTGCCGCGTCCGGACGAAGAGTTGCTGCTGCGGGCGATGGTGCAGACCTTCCTCGACCACTCGCTCTGCATCGCCGAAGAGACGCCGAAGGGCCGCCATCTGGTGTTCCCCTCGCAGTATCGCCGCGAACGGGACATTCCGAAGGAACCGGAGGTTTTCGTTTCCTACACCTTCAACGGCGAGTGGCAAACCATCTGGACGACGCTCGTGGTGAGGCTCTGGTACGGTCACGAGTTCGAGCACAAGGAGTTGTGGCGCAACGCAGCCGAGTTTTCTTCCTCCCGCGGCCATTTGCTTGGCCTGAAGATCGATAACCGGCAGGGCGAAGGCGAAGCGACGATCAGCCTCTTTTTCGACCTTCAGACGCCGGACGATCTGAAGGTGATTTTCATCGAATACGTGCATCGCCACCTCGCCCGGTACGGCTGCAACGTCACGCGAGACCGGCGATATATTTGTGCTTGCGGCAAACGTGTCACCGATCTTGCTGAAGTGCAGAAACGCCTTTCGGATGGCAAAGAGTTCATTTACTGTCAGGGCTGTGACGAGAAAGTACCGTTGATCGATTTCATTGAGCAGCACCTCAAGAGTGACCCGGTTGCACAAAAGATCATGGCGATGGAGGAGCGAGCAACACAGGAACTCGATAACCAGGCGCTGGAGCAAATCCTGATCGGCCACATGATGGCGACTTGCGGCGAGGCGAACCAGGTGTTCCGTCCAACAAGCATGTTCGATTACGGTATCGATGGCGAGGTGGAGTTCCGGGACAACAGCGGTCAGCCCAGCGGCAGGAAAATCTACGTCCAGCTCAAGAGCGGCAACTCGTATCTGCGCACGCGCCGGAGCGATGGACAGGAAATTTTCAATGTCAAAAATGACCGCCATCTTGACTACTGGCTCAACCAGCCGGTCAATGTCTGGCTCGTTATCCGCCAGACCGATGAACGAACCGGCGAGCAGACCATTCGCTGGATGGACGTGACAAGTTACCTGAAAACCCGGAACGACAAGCAGAGCCGACAGATCGTTTTCGATGGCGAAAATTTGACGATGAAAGCGGTATGGAGGCTTCGCGACAGGTATTTTCCAGCGTAACCCGGAGTGCTTGAAGCCCCATAGGATCTCGGATTTGCTGAACGAGGCTGTGCGTTCCATTCAGGCAGAATACTGTACGCTGCATTGACGGTGGCATTGGTACTTAAGGGAAGTGAGGTAAATAGTCTGCTATGAGTTTATACTTTCTTCCTTTATCTCCTCGAACACCGCATCGATGATGTTTGGACGGGGTTCATCAGCAGCTTTTGCAACGCTTTTTTCCCATGCGAGGAACCGTTCGAGATCCTGATTGATAGAGGCCAGTACAGCGGAAAGAATAGCGGCATCGTCGGCAAAGCCCAGAAGCGGAATGAAATCGGCCAGAGCATCAAATGGTGCGACAAGGTAGATCAGAGCTGCCGTAACGGCTACAATGGTCTGCCAGGGGATATCCACGTACTCCTTCTGTACATAGGATCGTATCATTCTTACGAGAGCCTGGACTTTTTCTCCAAGACCGAAGAGTGGGAATGTGCTGTTTTTGGCCGATGAGGATCTGCTGAATGCCGTATCGAGCAGTTTTTTTGTTTTCACCGGGTCTTTAAGCAGAGACGAGGCTTTGTTTTTTGCCGAGTCAAAAATTTGTTTTGTTCCTTTCATTGGACAGTGAAGGTCAAGCCTGTTATCGGGCGTTATTTTCCTCCAGCCTTCAGGAGCTTTCGTTTTTCCTCGTTACTCAACGATTCATAGCCTTTGCTGGAGATTTTGTCAAGAATTGCATCGATCTCTTCCTCCGGTACCGGTTTGTCTCTTTCGTCGATATGGTGTATTGCCGCCTGCCTGGGATTCTTTTTTACCGGTTGTAACTTCCCGGTCCATTGTTTCAGGGTCCAGCCCTGTCTCCTTATGATGATGTAGAGGAACCCGATTAGCATGCCTCCGAGATGGGCAAAGTGAGCGATGTTGCTGCCGCTTCCCATCGTTCTGCTGCCAAGCCCGGACAGAAACTCGATAGCTGCATATCCGGCGACAAAATACTTTGCCTTTATGGGGAAAAGAAAATACAGGAAAATGTAACGGTTGGGAAACATCATGCCGAACGCGAGCAGGACTCCGTAAATTGCTCCCGATGCTCCTACCGTAGGGTAGGCGTCTCCTATGGTCGTGAGCAGATTGATAAATGCGGCTCCAATGCCGCAGACGAAGTAATAGATGTTGAACTGCCGGGTTCCCCAGTAATTTTCGAGTTCCGCACCGAATATCCAGAGAGCGAACATATTGAAAAAGAGGTGCCCGAAGCTGCCGTGCAGAAACATGTAGGTTACCGGCTGCCATATCTGGAACGAAACGCCCCCCTGATTTTCGGAAGCAAGAGGCCACAGTGCGCCGGCAGCGGTAATAAACGCTCCGAAAGGTGAACTCTGGAACAGAAAGACCGCAACATTTGCCAGAATGATGGTCTTGATGGCCGGGGGCATAACCTGAAATCCCCCGGGGCTGTATGGCTGATTGTTATAATTCATGTTTCGGTCATCTGTTGCTGTACATCGAGTGTAATGGGTATGGCCGCTTAATCGTTCAGAGCGGCGATACCAGGGAGTTCCTTTCCTTCAAGAAATTCCAGACTTGCTCCTCCACCGGTTGAAATATGGGTTATCTGATCGGCCAGACCGGCTTTGGCAACCGCAGCTGCGGAATCGCCTCCGCCGATAATGGTTGTCGCTCCGGCAGCAGTGGCGTCGGCCATGGCTTCGGCAATGGCAATAGTTCCTTCTGCAAAACGGTCGATTTCAAATACTCCCATCGGACCATTCCAGAGTACCGTACGGGCGCCAAGAATTTCCTGTCTGTAGGCGGCTCTTGTTTCCGGGCCTATATCAACGCCGATCATGCCATCAGGAATTGCGTTTACGGCAACAGCCATGCTTTCGGCATCCGCAGATATTTCAGGTGCAATGATGATATCCTGAGGAAGCAGCAGTTTTATGTTTTTCCGGGCGGCCTGCTCAATCAGGCTGAGCGCCAGTTCGAGTTTGTTCTCTTCGACCAGCGAATTTCCCGTACCAAGTCCCTGCGCCTTGAAGAAGGTAAAGACCATAGCCCCTCCGATCAGGACAGTATCGACCTTATTGAAGAGATTTTCCAGAACATCGATTTTGCCGGAAATTTTGGAGCCGCCGAGAATGGCTACAAAAGGCCTTTCGGGTTCCTGAAGGGCTTTGCCGAGGTACATCAGCTCTTTTTCGATCAGATAACCGGCGACAGCGGTCTGGACATATCGGGTGATGCCTTCGGTAGATGCATGGGCTCTGTGGGCCGTTCCGAATGCGTCGTTTACGTAGATCTCTCCAAGAGAAGCGAGTTCTTTTGCAAAATCGGGATCATTTGCCTCTTCTTCAGCGTGAAAACGAAGGTTCTCCAGCATGATGACCTCTCCGTCCTGCAAAGCAAGCACCTGCTGCATCACTTCGGTACCTATGCAGTCGCCAGCCATGATGACAGGGCAGTCGAGAAGCTCGGAGAGTCTTGCCGCTGCCGGAGTAAGAGAAAAATCCTGGTTTGGCTTGCCTTTCGGTCTGCCGAGATGGGACATGAGGATAAGGCGGCCTCCGTTTTCAATGACTTTTTTAATCGATGGAAGCGCTTCAACGATTCGTTTGTCGTCGGTGATGTTTTTCTCCTCGTCGAGGGGAACATTGAAATCGACACGCATCAGTATCCGTTTGCCTTGGATTGTTATGTCAGACAAGGTCTTTTTCTGCATTGTATTATGAAGGTTGGTTATGGGATGAATTAAAAACTCAGAATACTAATATAATTTATTTCTTTCATGCAACCGGATGCATGCGGCTTCTGTTTCATGGTTTCGCGCTGTTACGGGCTGCCCGGTATTTTCTGATATTCTGTTCGTGCCCGGCAAGTGTCGATGCGAAATAATGGCCTCCGGTTCCCGTAGCTACGAAATAGAGGTATTCTGTTTGAGCCGGATTCAGTACGGCAAGAATCGATGAGGCTCCCGGATTGCAGATAGGCCCCGGAGGCAGTCCGTCGTGACGGTAAGTGTTATACGGGGAGTCAACCTTGAGATCCTTGTACAAGAGCAAACGGGCTTCCTCGCCGAGAGCGTACTGTACGGTGGGATCCGCCTGAAGGCGCATGTTTTTTTTCAGCCGGTTCAGATAGACGCTTGCAACGACCGGTTTTTCCGCATCGAGAGGCGTTTCCGCCTCAACTATCGAGGCGAGCGTCAGCAATGCGCTTTCCGTCAGCCCTTGTAAAGATGTGCGCTTTTTCAGGCTGTCGTTATAGAAGGAGCGGAACTGCCGGACAAGAAAACCTGCCGCTTCTTCAGGAGTATCCGCCCAGGCGAAATGATAGGTTCCCGGGAACAGGTATCCTTCCGCACTGTTACTTCTGATGCCGTAACGATCAAGAAATCTGCGGTTCTGCACTGCCGACATGAAGCGGATGGAATCCATATCGAGCCGGGATGCAAGCAGCCGGGCGATTTCCCGCTGTTCGAGCCCCTCGGGAATGGTGATCTGCACTTCGTCCTGAGGATGGGTGCGCAGGAAGTAAAGGAGCTGAAAATTCGACAGCCCCGGAGGAATGGAGTATCTTCCGGGTTTGATTTTGTGAAATCCCGGAAGAGATCTGCCGGCCATAATGGTTTGCCATCGACTGTTTATTGTGCCGCTTTTCTGCATCTCTTCGACAATGCGCATAAACCCCATTCCCCGGTGTACGGTAATTGCGGTGACCTTTTCCGAGGTGTTGAGGCCCGGAATGAACAGGATAGAGCTGAAAACCGAGGCCGCAAGGAGCAGAATGGCGATCAGGGATTTTCGAAAAAGTAACTTATCTGACAGCATGATTGATGAAGCCGGTTTTACTCGCCGGTATGCTCCTGTTCACTATGCCGTTCGTGCTGGAACAGACGCGATTCTTCGATAATACAGTGATAGATTTTTTCGAGCGCAGGTATCTTTTCGACAGAATCTGTCTGGCTGACAACATTGCTGAGTACCTCCTTTTCCCGTTCCGGCTGGAGCACCTGTTCGCCAATTCTTGCTTTAAGTGTGCTTATGTTGCGTGCGCACTGGAGTCTTTCGCACAGGAGAGCAGACAACTGCCGATCGATCGCGTCAATTTTTTTTCTCCACTCTTCGAGTTCACGCCAATGGCTGGGGTTGCTGAGAGTACTTTCGGACATTATTGCTATACAGTTTGAATAAGGTGATACTATTAAAATCGGCATCCCGGTGCCGGAAAAGAGTCTGAAAAAAGTTCACTATTTCCCGTTTTCAAACAGGCGCTTCCATTTCATTACTTCGCTGCTGTCAAGAAAATCGTTCCCGAACTTCCCGTTATAATTCAGGTCATTCCTGAATTCAGGAAGTGTCATTTTTTCAAGCAACCCGATAAATTCTTCGGAAGTGAGACTCTTTGCTCCGTAAGCTTTTCCATAAAGAGATACTTCACGGTCTGAACTTACAATAGTAACCATTTTTCTGCTTGTGTTCAATGATTTTACGTAATCGATAATCCAGGCATCAGCGGTTTTTGACGATGCTGTATAGATAGTGTGCAGCTTGCTGCTACAGCATGAATCCCGTATGCCGCTTCCGTCATACACAATGGTTATGCTGCATTTATGGCGCAGTTGAAACCTCCGAAGAGCGGTTTCGGTTTTTCCGCGCAGTTCATCAAGAGTGGTTTCGGCTGAAGCGGGAAAGAGCTTGTATAAAAGGTTGTAGCCGTCAATAACTACTTCATTATGCGTCATGAATCGGAGGAGTCAGTTGAATCGGAGCTTGCAGTATGCGATGTAAAAGAGAAGAATATTTTTTTAGTTCAACCTTTTTCATACATTTTTAAGTGGTGAAAAATGGTAAAAAATGGGAGCGTTTTTGCTCCTGCCGGTGTTTCTACTTTTTAAATGTATTTCGATCAGGCAACTGCCTGAATAAGACTCTGAATCCTTATAACTGTTTCCCTGGATTCCTCTCATGGCGGGCTTTATCGGAAAAGAACTGCATGCGCTCGATGAAAAGGGCCGACTGATGATACCGGCCCGGTTCCGCAGGGATTTTGTTCGACAAAACGGCATTGTTGCGGAACACAAACGAAAGGGTTCTGACGGTTCCGATGATGGAATATACTTATATCTTATGAAAGTGCCTGACGGCTCTCTGGAACTTTATGAGCCGGGTGTCTGGCAGGAGATGAAGAAAAGTCTTGACGGACTTTCGGATTTCAATCCTGAAGAGCGACTGCTGAAAACTATGATTTACGAAAGCCTCGATGTTGTAGCTGTTGACCGGCAAGGGAGGATACCTTTTACAAAAGAGTTTCTCGATCATGCCGGTATTCTGAAAGAGCTTGTCATTATAGGAGCTGATACCAAGATGATTATCTGGGAGCCGGAACGTCTCGCCTCGGTTTTGCATGACAATGCGGCAAGGTTTGCCACTCTTGCAGGCAGGTACTTTTAATATCATGAGTATCCAGAGCTATCATGAGTCGGCGCTTGTCGCCGAAGTTCTTGAACGGCTGGTGCTGATGCCGGGGGTTTATGTTGACGGCACGCTTGGCGGTGGCGGCCATTCGTTGGCTATCCTTGAAGAGCTTGAGCGAAAGGGTTTTCTGGAGCACTCTTTTCTGATAGGAATCGATCAGGACGATTGTGCTCTGCAGGCTGCCTCCGGGAGGCTATCTGACTTTTCCGGTAGCTCGGCACTCGTTAAAGGGAATTTCAGCGGGATAGCGGATATTGTTCGAAAAATCTGCGGTGAGCGTAATTTTACGGGTTCTGTGGCGGGCATTCTGCTCGATCTTGGCGTTTCTTCTTCGCAGATCGACACGCCGGAAAGAGGATTCAGCTATATGCAGCATGGTCCGCTTGATATGCGGATGGATCCCAAAGCGGAAATGAGCGCCGCCGATCTGGTCAATACCATGAATGAACGCGATCTCGTAACGCTGTTTTTTCGGTACGGAGAGGAGCCGCGAAGCAGAAGTATTGTTCGGGGGATTATCGATTATCGCGAAAAACATGGGCCGCTTTTGAGAACCGAAGAGTTGGCCGGGATTATCAGAATGCGGGAAAACCGTCCGGATAGGGCCATTAAAACGCTTTCCCGTGTTTTTCAGGCATTACGAATCGAGGTAAATCGGGAACTTGAAGTACTTGAACAAGTGCTTGCCGATGGCGCGGCACTGCTTGCCGCGCAGGGACGTCTTGCGGTAATAAGTTATCACTCTCTCGAAGACAGGATGGTCAAGTCTTTTTTTACCGCTCAATCGAGCAGTGATTGGGGCCCCAGGGGAGTGGGTCTCAGAGAGCCTCTGAAAAAAGCGGAATTCACGGTTGTAACCCGAAAACCGGTTGCTCCGGGTCCGCAGGAACTATCATTGAATCCAAGATCACGAAGCGCAAAACTTCGGGTTCTTGAAAAACTTGCTTAAGGAGATTCCGGTGAGCTTGCATAATGCAGATAGAATGACTCCCTCGGCATTGTTCAGAGTGTTCGGCATGACGAAAAGTGTGCCGGATGGAGAACCGGATTCCGGGAATCCGGATGATGCGGTCGAGAGAAAAAATTTTTCTGAAACAGCCGAGGCGATGCATCCCGGACTTATTCCGGCTCCGGCAGATCCTCAGAGCACGGATGTTCGCGATCTGTTTTCAAGGGCTTTTGAGTTCAGGCTTTCAGAGCTCTTGCGTTTAAGGACTTTTTTGTACCTTCTGCCCATAACGGCAATTTTTCTGCTTCAGACGCACAATACCATAGCGATCAAGAATCTGGCGATTGCCAATGAAGCGCTTCGTCAACAGATTGCCATGAGTTCAAGCGTGATTACTTCTCAGGAGCTCAAGGTGAATGAGCTTCAGAGTATCCATAATATTGCAGGGCAGGCCGGCCAACTTGGCCTTCATGCGTCGAATGTGCCTGCGGTTGAAATTGTTCCGTAATAGATCAACACATTATGAAAACGGTGAGCGATGAGTGACCGAGATTTTCCGGAAAGACCGGGAGATGCCGAGTTCGCCAAGAGGCTTGGTATCGTGGTTCTTTTTTTTATCGTTTTTCTCGGAGCGATTATTGCGACGCTGCTGAATATCCAGGTCATCAACGTTCGTAAATACCAGGGAAAGGCAGAAAAGCAGTATGTGAGGGTCGTTACGGAAAAGGCGCAGCGCGGAGTTATTCTCGACCGTCAGGGCAGAATGCTGGCCGAAACGGTGGAAACCATATCTTTTTATGCCGATCCGGAAAAAGTCAGGCATACGCCGCTGGTTGATGAAAAGGGGACTGCGGTCATCGAGAAAAAAACCCGAAAACAAAAGACATTCGATAACTCCCGGGAAGTTGCCAGGCTGTTTTCAGAACAACTCGGCAAGAGCCGAAGGGAATATCTGAAAAAGCTCAGGAGGGGAAAGAGGACGGTTGTGTTGGGTCGGAAGATTCCTGCGGCACAGGCACTGCCGCTCATGGAGAAACCCATTCACGGGGTGTGGTCCGACCGGGAGCAGCAGCGTTATTATCTGAATGTCGCTGCTCAGGTAATCGGAGTCACAGACAGTAAAAATAACGGAATCAGTGGCCTTGAGTTGCAGTTTGACCGTGAACTGAAAGGGCGTGACGGTTCGAGAATTTTTCAGCGTCTGGCGACCGGTAAAAAATATCCCGCTCCGGATGCCCTCCAGCAGGAACCGCGAAAAGGCCATACGGTTCAGCTTACTCTGGATGCCGATATCCAGAGCATCGTTGAGGATGAGCTCGCGGCGGCAGTTGGCACATTCAAGGCAAATGCAGCAACTGGCATTGTGCTCGATGTCCGCACAGGCGAGGTGCTCGCTATGGCGAATAATCCGACATTCAATCTGAACAACAGGGTTACATGGAGCCCGGAGAAGGCTCGCAACCGGTCGGTAACGGACAGCTTCGAACCGGGTTCAACCTTTAAGATAGTTATGGCAGCTACCGCGACAGAGGTGCTCAAAAGGCGTGCCGAAGACAATGTTTTTGCCAATAACGGCGTACTTCCCCTCTATGGGCTGAGAATAAGGGATCATGAACCTTATGGCACTATTACGTTTCGCGAGGCGATCATGCATTCAAGCAACGTTGTTGCGGCTAAAACTGCTATGGAAACGGGAAAGAAGACATTTTACTCCTATACCAAAAAGTTCGGGTTCGGCTCAAAGACCGGAATAGGGTTGATAGGAGAGTCTCAGGGAAGGGTAAGGGCGCTGAAAAACTGGGATCGCACAACTCTTCCGTGGATGGGCTATGGTTACCAGGTGATGGTGACGCCGTTGCAGATTCTGCAGGCCTATGCGGCGGTTGCCAATGATGGTGTTTTGATGAGGCCTTATATTGTCAGGCGGATTACGGACGATGAAGATCGTACGGTGCGCGAGAATCAGCCGCAGAAGGTAAGGGAGGTGGTTTCTTCAGCAACGGCAAGGTACTTGGGCAGGCAGTATTTCAAGGCGGTCGTGGACAGCGGAACGGCCAGAACGGCGGCAATCCCTGGCATGAGCGTCGCCGGTAAAACCGGTACGGCTCGACGCGCTATCGGGGGCTCTTACGCCAATGCCGTCTATGTTTCATCTTTTGTTGGGTATTTTCCGGTGGAATCTCCCCGTTATGCGCTGATTGTACTTGTTGAGGAGCCTCGCACAGCTTATTATGCCGCAACTGTTGCCGCTCCGGTGTTTTCAAAAATTTCGTCGAGAATCCTTGCTTGTTCCGAGGAGCTGCAGAAAAATCTTGCATTTCGATCGCCGGAACAGGGCCTGCTCGATTCGACAAAAACCGTAGCAGTGCCGGAACTGAAAGGAATGAAGGGACGGGATGCGCAGAGAGTGCTCAAATGGCTTGGACTTGAAATGGAGTTTAGTGGCGGGTTCGACGGCATTGTGACCTCTCAGAATGTTCCTCCGGGCGCGAAAGTTGAAAAAACAAGGGTTATCAGGGTCGCTCTCTCCTCGAAAACTCCAAAAAGGGCTTTTCTATGACATCCGGATTTTACCCTTTGCCATTTCAGGAATCCTTGCGGCTTTCGGAAATCGTTCGGGAGCTTGACGTTCTGGAGATTGCCGGTGCCGAGTATGCGGAGAGGATGATCGTTTCGCTGGCCGTCGATTCGAGGGAGGTTAGCTCAGGGTCTCTGTTTGTTGCGATTCGCGGGTTCGCTTCCGACGGACATGGCTATATATCGGAAGCTGTCCGGAGAGGAGCAGTGGCTGTTATCTGCGAGGCCCTGCCCGAAGACAACGGAACAGAGGCTGTTTATATAAGAGTGGCTGATTCGCGTCGAGCGCTTGCCGCCGCAGCCAGAGCTTTTTATAGGAATGCATCCGGACAGATTCTCCTTATCGGTGTGACCGGAACCAACGGGAAAACGACCACTGCGCGTCTGATTGCCGATATGCTCAACTCCTGCGGTATTCCTGCCGGTTATATCGGAACGAATCTCTGCCGTATCGGCGACAGGGATATCTTCCTTGAGCGCACAACCCCTGAAGCCCATGAACTGCAGGCGCTGTTTCGCTGTATGCTTGATGCGGGTTGTCAGGCTGCGGTGATGGAGGTCTCTTCTCATGCGCTTGTCCTTGACAGAGTCCGCGGTCTGCGGTTTCGCGGTGCTGTTTTTACCAACCTGAGTATGGAGCATCTTGATTTTCATCAGACAATGGAGGGATATGCCGAAGCGAAACAGATTCTGTTCGATCAGCTTGATCCGGAAGGATTTGCCGTGTTCAATATTGACGATCCTTATGCGTTACAGATGGCATCGAGAGTGCCTGAGGATAAACGGCTCTGCTGTACCCTGAAGCCGGAAAAAACGTCCGCATTCCGTTGCGGCAGAAGTTTTTCCGCGACCGTATCCTCCAGAACCCTGGGGTCGTCATTCGTGGAACTGCATTTCCCGGAAGCGCTCCATACCGTGCAGACAGATCTTCCGGGAATGTACAATGTCATGAATCTGCTTGAAGCCGCAGCCGCGGTTTCAGGAATGGGAATAATGCCGGAAGAGGTTGCCGCAGTGCTCGGTAAACCGTTTCGGGTCGAAGGCCGTATGGAACGGATATGGGATATCGAAAAATCACGCTGCGCTTTTGTCGATTATGCGCATACCCCGGACGCTCTCGAAAAGGCGCTTTCTGCACTTGGGGAACTCAAGTCTTTGGACGCCCGTCTTGTTGTTGTGTTCGGTTGCGGCGGTAATCGTGACCGACTGAAAAGGCCTGAGATGGGCCGTATAGCGGGAGAAAAAGCGGATTTTGTTTTTCTGACGTCTGATAATCCCAGGAACGAGAGTCCTGAATTAATTCTGGACGAAATTGAAAGCGGCCTTGAAGGGAAAAATTATCGAAGAATAACCGGCAGGGAAGAAGCCATCAGGGAGGCCGTGGCGGCGCTTTTGCCGGGAGACATACTGCTTGTGGCTGGAAAGGGGCATGAAACGTACCAGGAAATCGGCGGAATAAAGCATTTTTTTTCCGATCAGGAGATTCTCCGGGAGTGTCTGCAGAAAGGGAGCTTTACGGCTCCGGAAAAGGAGAGATCATGAAAGCGGTACTTGATATGCTTGACCTTCAGGGGATAGGCAGGTTTGTTTTCGGCGATGCTGCCGATGGCCTGAGACGGATTACCGAGCCCGTTGTGGTTATCGATTCCCGTGAGATTCAGGAGGGAGGGATATTTGTTGCCCTTGAGGGGGAGCGAACAGATGGACATCGGTATATCGATGATGTTTTTACCAAAGGGGCTTCCCTTGCGGTCGTTTCTGAGGCGTGGTATGCATCGCAAGGGCAGACTGGCGGAGCCGAAGGACGGCGAAACTATCTGATAGTCGATGATACGGTCAGAGGACTTCAACAGATGGCGACGACCTATCGCCGGAGTTTCACCATTCCGGTCTTCGCCGTGGGGGGAAGCAATGGCAAAACCACCACCAAGGAGCTTATAGCATCGGTATTAGGAACCGGATTCAGAGTGCATATGAGCAGGGGAAACCGGAACAACCACCTCGGAGTACCTCTGACGCTGCTGCAGATGAGGCGGGATACGGAAATTGCGGTTGTTGAAATGGGCATAAACCATCCGGGAGAAATGGAGTTGCTGGCATCGATTGCCATGCCGACTCATGGGCTTCTGACCAATATCGGCCATGAGCACCTGGAGTTTCTGCATGATCTGCCAGGCGTTGCGGCTGCCGAGACCAGGCTCTATGAGTATCTCGATGACCATGGCGGAGTCTGTTTCGTCAATGCCGACGATCCATGGCTGCTGAACGCGGCGTCAAAACTTGAACGGGCTGTATTTTACGGATTGAAAGGATATGGAGAAGGTGTTCCGCATGCCGAATCGGTTGCGCTCGATCCTTTCGGGCGGCCATCGTTCATGCTCTGCTCGTCTCAGGCCTGCGAGTCGGTTACACTGAACCTGACGGGGAGGCATAATGTTGTCAACGCCCTGGCAGCGGCGGCGGCAGGCTCTTACCTGGGGCTTTCACTTGGCGGCATAAAAGATGGCCTTGAAAAACTGATACCGGCAACCGGATGGAAACGGCTTGAATTTCAGGAGGCAGGAGGGGTCATGATTGTCAACGATACCTATAATGCCAATCCTGATTCGATGCGTCTTGCCATCGATCTGCTCTGCGATCTGCAATGCAGTGGGAGGAAGATTGCCGTACTTGGCGATATGCTCGAACTCGGATCATCTGCAGATCTTGAACATGAAAAGACTGGCAGGTATATTCAGCAGAGCGGGATCGATATGCTTTTCACCTTCGGGGACCTGTCGAAGCATTTTTCGACAGGAAACGCTTCTCGCACCTTTGGGCATTTTGAACGCAGGGATGATCTCGCGAATGCTCTCGGTGAAGTCGTCACCTCCGGTGATGCAGTGCTTTTCAAGGGTTCTCGCGGAATGAAGCTTGAAGAAGTTGCCGACGCTCTGTATCACGAACGATCAACACTGTAGCAAATAAACAGGAATGCTTTATTATCTGCTGAAATACATCAACGACGTTTTCGATCCGCCTGGGCTCGGCGTTATCGAGTTTCTCACGTTCAGGGCAAGTGCGGCGGCCGTTACTTCGCTCCTGATCTGTCTTATTGCCGGTCCCGCGTTTATAAAATATCTCAAGGGGCGCATTATCGAACCGGTCAAGGAGGAGGCGCCTCCTGAGCACAGGAAAAAGAAGGAGCTCCCGACCATGGGAGGGATCATGATTATTTTTGCTATCGAGGTTTCCGTTTTTCTTTGGGCAAGATTCGACGATCCTCATGTGTGGCTTATCATGATTGCGGTATTCTGGATGGGCGTGATAGGTTTTCTGGATGATTATATGAAGGTTATCCTGAAAGTTAAGGGAGGGCTCCCTCCGCGATACAAGCTGATTGGCCAGATTCTTCTTGGTCTCTTTATCGGGTTATATACCTGGTTTGATCCGACATTTTCGGTATTGCTTTCTACGACAACGGTACCGTTTTTCAAGAATCTTACGATTGATTACGGTATTTTTTACATACCGGTCGTTATTTTTATCATCACGGCAGTCTCCAATGCGGTTAATCTTACCGACGGTCTCGACGGGCTTGCCTCCGGAAGTTCCGCTATCGTCGTTTTTGCGCTGGGAGGATTTGCCTACCTTGCCGGAAACGCCGTTTATGCCTCGTATCTGAAGATTCCTTTCATACCTGGCGGCGGCGAAATTGCAGTTGTCAGTATGGCAATCGTCATGGCTTGCGTGGGTTTTCTGTGGTTCAACTCCAATCCGGCCGAGATTATCATGGGGGATACCGGGTCGCTTGCTCTCGGCAGTGCAATTGCCGTCATAGCTCTGCTAATCAAGCAGGAACTTCTGCTTCCCGTTCTTGCGGGAGTATTCTTTCTCGAGACGCTTTCGGTTTCCCTGCAGGTGCTCTACTTCAAATATACGAAAATGCGTTTTGGCCAGGGGCGCAGAATCTTTCTTATGGCTCCCCTGCATCACCATTTTCAGTTAAAAGGCTGGGCGGAACAGAAAATTGTCATTCGATTCTGGATTGTGACCGTTCTGTTTTTTCTGGCAAGTCTTATGACGTTGAAACTCAGGTAGAATGGATGTACATGGTAAAAGAGCATCGATTATCGGTGCAAAACGGAGCGGTGTCGCTGCAGCGGAACTGCTTGCAAAGAGCGGCGCGAAGGTTTTTGTGAGCGAACTTGGCAAGCCGGGAGCCGCTGATGAGGAGCGTCTTGCCGGTTTGGGTATTCCCTGGGAACAGGAGGGGCATACCGACAGGGTTTGCGATGCGGATTTTTGTGTCGTCAGCCCAGGCATTCCCCGTACAGCCGGAATTATACGGCGGGTTCTTGAGCAGGGCATCCCTCTGTTCAGCGAAATCGAGGCCGCGAGCTGGTTCTGCAAGGCAAGAATCGCCGGTATTACCGGAACGGACGGCAAGACCACCACGTCCACGCTTCTGCACCGCATAGCTGAAGCCGATGGGCTGAAAAACGGCTACAAGGCTTTCAGTGCCGGAAACATCGGAGTGCCGTTCTCTTCTCTGGTGCTGGATATGGCTCCCTCTGATCTTGCGGTTGTAGAATTGAGCAGTTATCAGCTTGAAGGCTGTGAAACCTTCAGGCCGGACGTTTCGGTTATCACCAATATCACTCCCGATCATCTCGATCGTTATAACGGCGATATGCAGTTGTATGCTGCGGCAAAATTCAGGATTTACGCTTCACAGCGAGCCTCGGATACTCTGGTGTACAATTTTGACGATCCGCTGCTCCGGGCTCATTTCAACGGGAATGACAGGGGATTTCCTTTTGGGATCGTTCCGTTCGGCATCGGTAACGAAATTGCCGGAACCGGATCGGAGGAGGCATTCTTTTTTGACGAAGGGATGATTCGGCATTTGACCGCAGAAGGGATTTCGGAGGTTTTTTCGGGAGAAGAGTTTCTGAAAAGCAGTTTCAGGGGTCGGCATAATATCTATAATGCCCTTGCTGCGGTTGCTGCGGCCGCAGCGCTCGGCATTGAAGAGGATGTTGCCCGCAAGGCGATTTCAGTGTTTTCCGGCGTTGAGCATCGGCAGGAATTCGTCTGTTCTCTTGACGGAGTCGAATGGATCAATGATTCGAAGGCTACCAATGTCAATGCGCTTCTGCAGGCACTCGATGCCGTGCCGGGCAGGATTGTTCTGATTGCCGGAGGGAGGGATAAAGGAAATGATTATTCGATTCTTGCCGATATCGTCCGAAGAAAAGTAGATGCGGTGATTGCCATCGGAGAAGCCAAAGAGAAGATTTTGCGGGCATTTGAGGGGATAACCCGTACCTTCGGCGCCGACACTCTCGATGACGCGGTCGCCTTTGCGCGGAAATCCGCCGAAGTCGGGCAAACGGTGCTTTTTTCTCCCGGCTGCGCCAGTTTCGATATGTTTGAGAATTTTGAAGAACGGGGGCGACTTTTCAAGTCATCTATTCTTGCGTTGAAGCCATGTTGAGCGATATTAAGAAGGGGGAGCGTACGGTGGTGACGGACTACATGTCTTTACAGTCGTCAAGAGGAGAGGTTATTGCCGGCAAGTTGCTTTTGCTGGTTGTCGCCCTGCTGATCTGTATCGGTATTGTGGTCGTTTACAGCAGCGGGGCCGGCTGGGCGGAAAACAAATACTCAAGTTCCGAATATTTCCTTTGGAGGCAGCTTTTCTTTGCAGGTATGGGTATTCTGACGATCATTTTTTTTGCCGGTTTTGATTACCACATTTTTCAGAAGATCAGCAAGATACTGCTCTTTGCCAGTATTGTGCTTCTGACCATGCTGCTGCTTCTCAAAATTGTCGGGGTGATTTCGGGGGCTGCCCGCTGGATAGGATATGGCCCGTTGAAGTTTCAGGTGTCGGATTTTGCCAAATATGCGCTGATTTTTCATTTTTCACGGTTGATCAGTGAAAAACAGGCTTATATCAAGGATCTGCATAACACCTATCTCCCTCTGGTGATCATTCTGGTAACCGTTGTTGCGCTCATCGCTCTTGAGCCGAATTTCAGCACGGCATCGCTGATCGCCCTCATAGGTTTTATCATGATGTTCATAGGGGGCGTCAATTTTCGGTATCTGATGGCTACCCTTGCGCTTTTTATTCCAGTTGGAGCGGTTTATGCGATGATTGCTCCATATCGGGTTGCCCGTCTGGTTTCGTTTTTCAGCGGTGATGAAAAAGGGATGAGCTATCAGGTGCTCCAGGCGCTTATCGGACTGGGCAACGGGGGGCTTTTCGGCCTTGGAATCGGGGCCAGCAAACAAAGGGAGCTCTATCTGCCGCTTTCTTATAATGATTTTGTTTTTGTGGTGATCGGTGAAGAGTATGGCTTTTTAGGAGCGCTTGTCGTTCTCCTGCTTTTTTCGGCATTTTTTATCTGTGGTCTGATTATTGCCAAACATGCGCCGGATAACTTCGGAAAATTTGTCGCGAGCGGCATTACCATAGCAATCACCCTTTTTGCTCTCATCAATATTGCGGTTGCCACTCATGTGCTTCCCACAACCGGAGTGGCGCTTCCTTTTATCAGCTATGGAGGTACAGCCCTGGTTTTCAATTCACTTGGAGTAGGAATTTTGATAAGTATATCGAGGTATAGGAAAAAGGTGCAAATGGAGTCTGTTGCAGCTCCGGAGCTATCTGAAGGGGGCCGTTCGTGAATGTTCTGTTTGCAGGCGGAGGCACAGGAGGGCATCTTTATCCAGCTGTTGCCATGGCGGCTGAATTGCTGAAACTTGTGCCGGACGCCTCGGTCTCGTTTGCCGGTACGAAAAACGGCATTGAAGCTTCCGAGATCCCGAGGCTGGGTTATCGTCTGCACCTGCTGCCTGTACGAGGGCTCAAGCGGGGGGGCTCGCTGCGGGCGATTCTGGCAAATGTCGGAATTCTGATAGATTTTGCGGGAGCGCTCGTAACCGCCGGGGCGCTTATTCGTAGAGAGAAGCCGGATGTCGTCGTGGGAACCGGGGGATTCGTCAGTGCTCCCGTTCTCCTGGCGGCCCAGATGATGGGGCGCAGAACGCTCATTCAGGAGCAGAATGCCTTTCCGGGAGTGACGACAAAACTTCTCTCCATACTTGCCAGCGAAATCCACCTTTCGTTCAGCGAGGCCCAGCAGTTTATCCGCAGAAATAAAGGTGTTTTTGTTTCCGGTAATCCTGCCCGTTCGTTTACCCTCAACAGCAGGGAGAAGGCGCTGAAGCGGTTTGGTCTTCAGCAGCAGCTGCCGACGCTGCTGGTTTTCGGAGGAAGTCGCGGCGCCCGATCCATAAACAGCGCGGTTCTTAAATGGATCGATGCTATTACGGAAAGGGCAAATCTTGTATGGCAGACCGGAGCGCTTGATTACGAGCGGATCAGTCAGCAGGTAAAACATTCCGGGAGGTTGTGGATCGGCCCGTATATCGAGCAGATGGGCGATGCATATTCGGCATCGGATCTTGTTGTGTGTCGTGCCGGAGCATCGAGCATAGCCGAACTGGCCAATACCGGGAAGCCGTCCGTACTGGTGCCCTACCCCTATGCGACAGGAGATCATCAGCGATACAACGCTCAGGCCCTTGTCGGTACCGGAGCGGCCATGGTGATCGATGACAGCCATCTTGACGCCCCGGAAGCGCAGCAGATCGTACTCGATCTGCTGCATGATCCCCACCGGCTTTCGGCAATGGGAGCTTCCTGCGGCAGACTTGCCCATCCCGACGCGGCACTGCAGCTTGCCCGCCGTATCATTCAACTCGCTAAATCGTAAGCAGATGACCATGGAGCTTGGAAAAACCAGACGAATACATATAGTAGGAATCGGCGGTGCCGGCATGAGTGCGATAGCGGAACTGCTGCTGAAATCAGGATTCGACGTGACCGGTTCTGACCTTCAGACAGGAGAGGTGACCGACAAGCTTGCGGAGCACGGCGCGATTATCTACAGGGGCCATAGTGCCGGACACATTGAGGGATGCGATGTTGTCGTTTACTCCTCTGCAGTGAGAAAGGACGAGAATGTCGAAATATCTGCGGCTGAAAAGGCCGGGATTCCCGTAATCAAGCGCGATGAGATGCTTGGCGAGTTAATGCGTTACAAGTATGGCATATGCATATCGGGCACCCACGGAAAAACCACCACAACAGCCATGATTGCCACGATGCTCATGGAGTCCGGCGAGTCTCCTACCGTCATGATAGGCGGCGTTTCAGACTATCTCGGAGGAAGTACCGTTGTCGGCGAGGGTAAGTATATGGTTATTGAATCCGACGAGTATGATCGGGCATTTCTCAAGCTGACGCCTACGATCGCTCTGGTCAACAGTCTTGAATCGGAGCATATGGATACCTATGGAACGCTGGAGGAGTTGAAAAACGCATTTATCGCTTTTGCCGACAAGGTTCCGTTTTACGGACGGGTTATCTGCTGTGTGGACTGGCCTGAAATCAGGAAGATCATTCCCATGCTCAATCGTCGATATACGACGTTCGGGATCGAGGAGCATGCCGATGTTATGGCTTCGGATATTGTTATGGAGAAGAACCATACGGTTTTTACCATCACGGCGTTTGGCAGCAGATATGAAGGGGTAAGGTTGCATGTTCCCGGCAGGCATAATGTGCTCAACGCTCTTGCGGCGTTTTCAGCCGGTATTGAACTGGAAATTCTGCCTGAGAAGCTGATTGCCGGGCTTGGGTGTTACAGCGGGATGCGGCGGAGGTTCCAGATTCGCTATGATAATGGTCGGGGGCTTATGATTGTCGATGATTATGCCCACCACCCGTCTGAAGTAAAAGCAACCGTCAGCGCGGCGAAAAACGGATGGGCTGATTCGCGTATCATTGCCGTTTTTCAGCCGCACCTGTTTTCAAGAACGCAGGAGTTTGCCGATGAATACGGATGGGCGCTTTCGCGTGCAGACAGCGTTATTATAGCCGACGTCTATCCTTCACGTGAAAAAGCCGAAAAATTTCCGGGCGTGAATGGAAATCTTGTTGCTGAAGCGGTCAGGAGGGCCGGAGGAAAACATGTCGCGTATATCGAGGGACGCGAGGAGCTGTTCGGCTCTTTGCTGGAGCACTGTTCCGACGGTAATATGCTGCTTTTCATGGGAGCTGGAGATATTACGCATATGGCTGCAAGGCTTGCGGAAGAGCTTCGGAAGGGTTCTGTATCATAAGCAGTTGAACGGGTGGCTTTTAAAGTGCGGAAACAGGAAACTGCTTAACGGGACATGCTGTTCTGAAGAGAGAGAATCTGTTGCTGAGGATCGATTTTCGGCACTTCTTTCCGACCGGATCAGCCGACGTTGCCTGAATCAGGTTTTTCAAAATAAATTTGCCGATGTCCGATTCTGAATATACGCGCTCTCCGTTTGAAGATTGTTCCGGGAAAGCGGGTGCTCCCGAAAGCGGAGGTTCCGATTGCGATAATGCCGGGGGCTCCCGGATGCAGCCGGAAGGGGCTGGAAGCTGGAAAGCGCTGCTGGTTATTCTTCTGTCGGTTTTTGCCGGTCTTGCCGGTCTTGCCTATTATGCGTCGCATTGGAAGAAAGAGATTGTTGTCCGCGAGGTTGTCATAGAAGGGGCAAGGGTTATTCCCCGCTCCGAGCTCGTTTCGGAGCTGAACGGATTTGTTGGCAGAAATCTTCAGGATATTGATGTTTCGGAGTTGAGGGAAAGGCTGCTCGGGATACCGTATCTTCGAAAAGTTTCAGTAAGTCGGGAGCTTAACGGTATTCTCAGAGTAAGAGTGGCGGAGAGGGAGCCGATAGCCTTGACGCTCTTCATGGGAAATCGTATGGTCATAGACGACGAGGGGTTGCTCCTGCCGGAAACTCGGGAGGTTACGGCTTTATTTCCCGATCTTATCCGTATTTCCGGCATAACGCATGCGTCGGATTACGGCGGGGTCGTAAAAAAACTGACAGTGAGGGATAGTACGCAGATCCGGGATTTGATAGGGGCACTGCGGTTGTCGGAATACGCGGGACTTCTGATAAACGAGATTCATCTTGATGCTGGCGGAATGACTTACTGCAGGGCGAAAGGCTCGCCAACCCGGTTTATCCTCGGAAGTGAAGGGAACTTTAAGGAAAAGTTGAAAAAATTCGAGATATTCTGGCAAAAGGTTGTTTCAAAAAAGGGACTTGATCATTTCGATGCTGTTGATCTGAGGTTCAGGGACAGGGTATTTACCAGGGGATATGAATCTCCGGATATTCAGCAGGAGGTTTCCCTGTGATAATCATGCAAGTTACGCGACAATGCTCAAAAGGAATATAGCCGTAGGGCTCGATATAGGTACAACCAAGGTGTGTGTGGTGGTTGCTGAAAAAGATGAGATCGGAAAACTCAACGTTCTCGGTAATGGACGTTCCAATTCTGACGGTCTTCAGAGGGCCACGGTAGTCAATATCAATAAGACCGTAGCTGCCATCAAAGCAGCTATTGCCGATGCCGAGCGAGAGTCTTCAATCCGCATCAAGGGTGTTAATGTGGGTATATCCGGCGCTCATGTCAATTGTATTCACAGCAATTCCGAAATAAGCGTGAACCAGACGGGCATTGTCAATGAATCCGATGTACGGCGGTTTCTTGAAAAAGCTAAAACCAACATCAAGTATCTGGATATCGATCACGAAATCATTCATGTGATTCCTCAGGAGTTTATCGTTGATGATCAGGACGGCGTGCTTGACCCTATAGGCATGGCCGGAACAACCATGAGAGGCAGCGCATATATTGTGGTCGGTTTACGGACAAAGATCCGGAATATCAAGCAGTGTATCGAAAAAGCCGGACTTGATGTGAGTGCGCTCACTTTCGAACCGGTAGCTTCGGGCATTGCCGTTATGAAGGAGAGCGAAAAGAAGAGCGGTGTCGTCGTCATCGATATCGGAGGCGGCACAACCGAAGTTGCGATTTACATCGATGGAGCCATACGTTATTCCGAAGTGGTGAAAGTGGCGGCAAACGACGTCACTCATGATGTCGCGCACGGGGTCAAGGCGTTGCATGAAGTCGCCGAGGAGCTAAAAATCAGGCATGGCTATGCCTACAGTAAAATGCTTGGTGAGGATGAAACCATTCTGATTCCGGGAATTGAAGGCAGACCTCAGAAATCGTTCCCGAAAAGCTCGCTGACGATGATCATAGAGGCGCGAATGATGGAGATCTTCGAACTGGTCAGGGACTCGATCAAGCGTTCGGGATATTACGAATACCTCAATGCAGGAGCGATCATAACGGGAGGCGGAGCCCTGATGCCGGGAACCGAGGAGCTTGCCAGAGACGTTCTTGGACTTGATGTGCGTCTTGGTTATCCTGAGGGCGTTTCAGGCGGGATCAAGGGATCGGTCAATAATCCCATGTATGCCACGGTTATGGGGCTCGTTGCCCACTCCCTTCAGAACAGTATTTTTGAGGAACAGCGGGAAACTCAGGTTATTGAAGGTCCGTTTAAAAGCGGTGACGCGTCTCCGGGAGTGGAAGTTTCATCGCCCGTTGCCGCCGGGGCTCCATCCTCGCTGAATCCTGCCGGCAACAAAATCGTTGACCGGCTCAAAAAATTCTGGGAACAACTCTAATTATGCCAATCGGGCGTAAGAAATAAAACATTGGGAAGATAAATAATGGCATTTGAACTGGACCCGGGACTCTTCGACAGCGATCAGGGAAAAGGTGTTACCATAAGAATTGTCGGCGTCGGCGGCTGTGGAGGCAATGCTGTAAACAATATGATCGACCGTAAAATCAGCGGGGCGGAATATATCGTATTCAATACCGATCGCCAGGCTCTTCTGAATTCCAAGGCACCGATCAGGGTGCAGATCGGCAAAAAAGCTACGAACGGACTGGGCGCAGGTGCAGATCCGGCAAAGGGGAAGCAGGCAGCCGAGGATGATCGTGACATAATCGCGGCTCAGTTGAAAGGTGCTGATCTGGTGTTCATTGCGGCCGGAATGGGCAAAGGTACGGGGACAGGCGCAGCGCCGGTGATTGCCTCGATTGCTAGAAATATGGGTATCCTGACTATTGGCGTGGTGACACGGCCGTTTAATTTCGAGGGGCAGGTCAAAGCCCGCATTGCCGATGGTGGCATTAATGAACTGCGAAAATTCATCGATACACTGATTGTTGTCGAAAATGAAACCATACTCAGTATTGCTGAGGAAGGGGTCAGCGCGACTGATGCGTTCAACATGGCCAACGACGTGCTCTATCGTGCTGCAAAAGGCATTGCAGATATCATTACCCGTCACGGGCATGTCAATGTGGACTTTGCCGATGTCAAAAGCATCATGTCGGGAGCTGGAGATGCCGTTATGGGTTCGGCTGCGGCAGCCGGAGAGCGCAGAGCACTGAAGGCCGCTTCCGATGCGATCAACAGTCCGCTGTTGGAAGGTGTTTCGCTCAGGGGAGCCAAAGGAGTTCTGGTCAATATTACCGGGGAAGTTACCATGCGTGATATGACAGATGCCATGAACTATATCGAAGAGCAGGTCGGCAGTGAAGCGAAAATCATTAACGGATATGTCGATGAACCGCAGATCTCCGGAGAGATCCGCGTTACGGTTATCGTTACCGGTTTCAAGCGGAAGGATGCCGGTGAGTCCGGTTCGCAGAGCAAAGCGCAGCCGGCATCCAGAAGCAGTGATCATCGTCAGGGGCAGTTCTCTCCTGCTTTGCGTACGGTGGTAACCGGGCTGCCTGACAGCAAGGATGAGGATTTAAGGATTCCTACCTATATAAGACGGCAGATTTCTATTCATGACCCTCTTGAGGTCGGCATGAAAAAGAAACTGCCTGACTGTGATAATAACAGTCATTCCCAGCGCAGTGCGGATGAGCAGGAAGATCAGATACAGAAGGGCCTTACGGATTTACCGGCCTATCTTCGAAGGAAAAATAATGGGGCCGGATAGTTTTTTCATTTTGTTAAAAAGGGGTAGTAATGAGTTTTCGGATGATTTCTGCTGAAGATGCTGTTGGAATTATACGTTCAGGTGACCGGGTTTTTCTTCATACTGCTGCGGCAACCCCGCAGCGTTTGATTGCCGCCATGGTAGCGCGATCGGCTGAACTGAGAGATGTTGAGATTGTATGTCTGCATACCGAGGGAGACGCTCCTTATGTCAGACCGGAGTACCAGAAAAGTTTCAGGCTCAATGCCTTTTTTGTCGGTAAAAATGTGCGTCATGCAGTGCAGGACGGATTGGCAGATGCCATGCCGATTTTTCTGAGCGATGTTCCCTCGATGTTTCACAACAAAATACTTCCGCTTGATGTAGCCCTTGTTCATGTTTCGCCGCCCGATCAGCACGGGTTCTGTTCGCTCGGCGTTTCCGTAGATGCCTCTCTTGCTGCGGTTCATACCGCCAGGCACGTTATTGCCCAGATCAATCCCGCGATGCCCAGAACGCATGGAGAAGGAATGCTGCATGTCAGCAAGATTCACGCCATGGTGGCCGTCGATGATCCGCTTCCCGAAACTCCCCGTCATGAACTGACGGAGGTCGAGCAGAATATCGGAAAGAATATCGCATCGATCGTTGAGGACGGGGCAACGCTTCAGATGGGGATAGGAGCCATTCCGGATGCAACGCTTGCAGCCCTCGGCTCTCACCGCGATCTGGGGATTCATACCGAAATGTTTTCGGACGGAGTGGTCGATCTTATTGAAAAGGGCGTTATAACCGGAAGGTATAAAAAGACGCATCGGGAGATTGTTGTGGCCAGCTTTCTGGTCGGAACCCGGCGTCTGTTCGATTTTGTAGACGATAATCCTCTTGTGGAGATGCTTCCTTCCGATTATGTCAACGATACCAAGGAGATTCGCAAAAATCCGAAGGTAACAGCCATCAACAGCGCGATAGAGATCGATATGAGCGGTCAGGTTTGTGCCGATTCCATAGGGCAGAGATTTTTTTCAGGAGTCGGCGGCCAGATGGACTTCATACGGGGTGCGGCTCTTTCTGAAGGGGGGAAGCCGATTATTGCAATTCCTTCGACGACCAGAAAGGGAGATTCAAGGATCGTGCCCCATCTCAAGCCCGGAGCGGGAGTCGTTACCACAAGAGCGCATGTTCACTACGTGGTTACCGAGTACGGCATCGTCAACCTTCACGGCAAGAACCTTCGCCAGAGGGCTGAAGCGCTTGCAAGCATTGCGCATCCTGACTTCCGTGAGGATATTTGCCGCAGTGCCCGTGATCTTTATGGTCCCAGAAACTCCTGTTGAGCGACTGACGTTACGTTCACCGGACCCGGTTCGATATGAAAAAACGGTATAACAGTAAAAGGCGGCCTTATCAAGCCGCCTTTTTCTGTTAAAAACTGTTATCCTGACAAGTATGGCGCATCAGGCCGGCTTTACCGCTTCGCACAGCAGGTGGTCATACCGCCTTACGATTCGCACTCCCGTAAAGCCGATTTTTTCAAGGATATCTTTATAGGCGTTCTGTGGTTTGAAGCCCAGAACGGAGAACGGCATTCCGGCTCCCAGAATATAGTGGCTCAGGTAATCGAAGTTCGGATTTTCCGGGTCGTCGATGATCATGTCGAGAATGAGCACTTTTCCGCCGGTCGGGAGAGCCTCGAAAGCTTTTCTGCACATCATTTCGCTCAGCTGCTCGTTTGCCGAGTAAAGGATACGGCAGAACATGACGGCATCCGCATGGGGATAGATGTCCTTGTATATATCGACCGCCGCCCCTTTAAGACGATCGCCTACACCTTTTTCGATGGCGTTTTCATTGACCAGCTCTATTGCACCGGGCAGGTTGAGGATCGTTGATTGCAGCTGGGTAAACTTCTGCAGCAGGGCTGCAGAGATATCTCCAATACCGCCGCCGACATCAACCATTGTTTTTGCCGAGGACAGATCGGCTTCCTCAAGCAGAAGCTTGATTGCGAAATGCGCGTTGCTCCGGTGAATCTCTTCAAAATACCAGTTGTCTTCACGGGTTACCGGCGGATAGGGAACTTCGCCCTTGAAATTGAGCTGGCCTTTGACCGCATCGGCAAGTTTCAGGTAGAAATTATCCGAAAGGTGCGCCATGGCTTTTGCAACCGGTATCATATAAAGGTTGGGGTGTTCCGCGTCCGGCACAAACATGGCTTTTGCCGAAGGCGTAAGGCTCCATTTTCCGGCATCTTCGTTTGTGACTCCCATCTGGCGGAGAGCTTCAAGCAGCATGCCAAGGCGAGGGGGAACCGAACCTGTCGCGACAGCAAGCGTTCCGGTATCTTTTGCCTCATCTGCCAGTTGCGAAAAGAGGTCAAGTTCAAGAGCAGCTTTGAAACAGCCGAATTCCACAAGCCCTTTGAAAATCAGTTCGTTGGCCCTGTGGTTTTGTTTCAGTAACTCAAGGTCGTTCATGGTACAGGTGAAGCTAAAGAGTTTAAGAAATTGCAAGACAAGGAAAAGACGATATTATTTTACCTTAAACCTTAATTTAGCCCAATTAGCGTTATGAAACAACTGTAAGGAATCAACTCATTATGTTATACTTGGTATATAGATACATGAAATCCGGGTTTCATTGAGTGCATATTGCAACGATAAACAGGGAGGTCTGAAATGCTCTCAAGTCTTTCCAAACTCACCGCAGAGGATCTCGCGGATATTCGGAAGCTCGAACAGGATCTGGGAAAAACCCTGCTCTCCTTTTCCGGTTACGATGTTATCGCCGGCAACCTTTCTGATGATGAGCTTGTACGCGTTCGCGAGCTTGAAAAAAAAATAGGTACGGCTCTTGTAGCTGTGGATCCGGCAAGAGTCAAGGGGGAGTGAGCCCTATGAGACTTACCATGCGTCCGGTTTTTCCGGCATCGCGACGGTAGGAAAAAAACAGATTGCTGTCTCTTGCGGAACAGAACGTCGATGTTTCTATCTGTTTTTCGGGAACTCCGGAATGAAGCAGTTGTTCCCGGTTCGCTCCGGCAAGATCAAGCAGATATTTGCCGTTTCCGGATGGTGTCGTGTTGTAATGAGTAGGCGAGAAATTATCGGCGACGGCAAACTCTACCTCATAAGCGGCCTGTGAAATTCCTGTACCGATCCATGCAAGGAGATCGTCGGGGTTTGATTTGAACCTCTGCTGCATCACGGTGATGGTTTTCGGGACAATCATGCAAGCAGTTCCTTTCCATCCCGCATGAATTGCCGCTGCTGCACGGTTGACCGGATCGAAGATCAGTACAGGGAAGCAGTCCGCAGTATAAATGCAGAGATAGATACCCTGTTCTGCGGTTACCAGGGCATCGTAACCGGAATAAAAGCCTGGTTGCCTGACATGGAGTATCTCCGTACCGTGTATCTGATCCGAACCCGCAAGCGTATCAGGCCCGATGTTCAGAGAGCTGCAAAGGGCGATAGTGTTCATCCTGACGTTCCCGGCGCTGTCCTCGGTGTTTTTTCCGAAATTGAGGCTGTTGAACGGGGGTGTGCTTGCGCCGCCGTTTCGGGTCGTCTGCAGGGCGACAAGGTTATGGATCCCGCTGAATATTCCGGGCACAATATATTCCGGAAGCATGCTTTTCTCCATGTTGTTCAAGCGTATATTTTTGATATGATTTTCACGCAGAGTGATTCGTTATGCATTTTTCCTGCGCAGAAGCAATTGACGGCGATTAACAGGGAGAATCCCTTGTGAAGAATAATGATAAAGCGTTATTATGCCGTCACGCAACCGTCTTTTCGTTTTCTGACAGTGGGAAAAATAGTTTTTTTCCGCTTGCAGGCGAGCTGCTCTGGGCATTTTTCCTGAACCGGGTTCCTGCCGGCAGTTTTCAACCTGAAATGAAAAGGTAAAGATGGTCATGAAAAAAAGCGAAGAAGAGGAAGAGCGCTTCCAGGATCAGTTCGGCAGGTCGCTCAGGGCCCTTTCCGACTATCTGGGGCTGGGTATTCAGATTGCGGCAAGTTTTGTTTTTTTCGTGCTTGCGGGATACTGGGCGGATGAAAAGCTCGGCACTTCGCCGCTGTTGCTGCTTGCGGGAGTCTTTCTGGGAATGGTCGGAATGGTTCTTGTCCTCATGAAAACACTTAAAACCGCCAATAGAAAAAAAACGTAAAAAGCCGATGACAATTGAACCAATGAACGGGTTAAAGAGCAGGAAACCATTATTTGATTTTCTTATAAAGTTATGTATCTTGTCCGTCATTTTATGGGCGGTTGTCTACTGGGGGCTTCCTCCGGGAAGTGTAGACCTGTATGCGGTCTTTATCGCATGGATCATGGTCGCTACAAACACCCTTGCAGGTTATCTGCTTTTTGAATATGCTATCGACAGGGAGTCGTCAGTTTTTACCACGGTCGTTTTCGGTGGTCTGGTATTCCGTCTTTTACTGCTTATGGCTCTGGTCGCATTGATTCTGGTCAGAAACTTTGTTGCAGTTTATGATTTTGTGCTCTCTTTTTTTGCCTTTTACTGCATCTATGTCATTGTTGAAATTCTCGGCTATCAAAAGAAAAATAAACAGAAAAAGAACGTTGCATGAAACCGGTAATCGTTAAACAGTCTAAAGCGTTTCTTAAAGTTCTTGCACTTTGCGTGCCTTTGCTCATGAATGTCGATGCTCCTCTGTTCGCTTCGCCGGAGCAGCCCGTAGCGGCGGTTCACGATTCGGCTGCGGTGATGGCGGGTGAAGCTGCTGCGTCTCATGAAGCCGAAGCTCACGGAGCCGAGGCGGGCCACAGCGACAAGCCCGGTGAAGTGATCATGCATCATATACTCGACAGCAATGTCTTTGCTTTCGAACCATTCGGTGAAGTGCATCTGCCGAAAATCGTCATAGGCGGATTCGATATTTCCATTACCAAGCATGTCGTTATGATGTGGTTGTCTGCGGCGATTGTCCTGCTTGTTTTTGGTTCGGTAGGAAGCAGTTACCGAAAGATGACTCCAAAAAACGCGCCGAAAGGTCTTGCCAACGCGATGGAAGCTCTCGTGGAGTTTATTCGTCTCGATGTCGCAAAATCGAACATCGGGCCGGGTTACGAAAAACATCTTCCTTATCTTCTTACGGTATTCTTTTTCATTCTTCTCTGTAACGTTCTTGGTCTGGTTCCATACGGAGCGACGGCTACCGGAAATGTCAACGTTACGCTCACGCTTGCGGTCTTCACGTTTTTTATTACCCAGACAGCGTCTCTGAAGGCTCACGGCATAAAAGGCTATCTTGCCCATCTTACCGCAGGCACGCATTGGTCGCTCTGGATTATCATGATACCGATCGAAATCATCGGGCTCTTCACCAAGCCGTTTGCCCTTACCGTCCGACTTTTCGCGAACATGACTGCTGGCCATATCGTTATTCTCAGTCTTATTTTTATCAGCTTCATCCTGAAAAGCTATATCGTGGCAGTTGCCGTGTCAGTTCCATTTTCTATATTCATTTACCTGCTTGAAATTTTTGTAGCATTTCTTCAGGCGTTTATTTTCACCATGCTTTCTGCGCTTTTCATAGGTCTTGCAACGGCGCACGAGGGACATGAAGAGCATGAGGCCGGAGTCGCGCATCACTGATTATAACAACACCGGCGCATCTGTTCGGAAGGCGATGCCGGAGAGTCGGGAAAGTTTTTACACTGCTCGTATTTTTTGCAAAACATACAACCAATAAATGGAGGTAATTACAAGATGGAAGGTTTGGGATTCTTAGGTGCCGGTATCGGCGCAGGTTTGGCTGTCATAGGTGCAGGTCTTGGTATCGGTAACATTGCCGCTTCAGCTGCAGAGGGTACTGCCCGTCAGCCGGAAGCTACATCGGAAATCCGTACAACAATGATTATCGCAGCAGCCCTTATCGAAGGCGTTGCTCTGTTCGGTGAGGTTATTTGCGTTCTGCTTGCTCTCAAGTAAGCTTCTCGTAAAGCTAAGGCTTTTATCAGAACATATCCCGATTGCGGCTGGTCGTTTTCAACCAGACCGCAATCGGATTTTAATCAACCCGTTAAAGGAACAGTGTTCATGCTTACGTCGGGAATCATACTGCTCAGCGGCGGTCTTTTAAGCCCCAATCCGGGACTTATTTTTTGGACAGCGGTAACGTTCGTTATTGTGCTGCTCATTCTCAAACAGCTTGCATGGGGACCTATTATCTCTGCCCTTGAAGAGAGAGAAAAAGGAATTCAGTCATCCATTGACCGTGCGCACAGCGCAAAGGATGAGGCTGAGGCAATTCTTCGTAAAAACAGAGAATTGTTGGCAAAAGCCGATCTTGAGTCGGAACGTATTATTCGTGAAGGAAAAGATTATGGCGAGAAGCTTCGCCAGGAGATGACCGAAAAAGCCCAGGCTGAAGCGAAGAAAATGATTACGTTGGCAAAAGAGGAGATTGAGCAGGAAAAACGCCGCGCTCTTGATGTTCTGAGAAATGAAGTTGCCGATCTCGCCATCATGGGGGTTGAAAAAATTATCAAATCCAGCCTTGATGCTGATACACAGAAAAAAATTGTGGACAGCATGATTCAGGATCTCGCATCAAAACGTAACTGAAAATTTTGCACGAATGGCAAGTGTAATTGCAAGCAGAAGGTACGCATTGGCTCTTCTGTCCGCGGCTGAAGAGGGACAGTTTCTCGATCAGGCTACTGAGGCGCTCAATAGCATTAAAGAGACTCTCTCCCAATCGCGTGATCTGGTTCATGTACTCAGAAGTCCATTGATCAATGGTGACAAGAAAACACATATTCTTGAAGAGGTTTTCAAAGATATCGCCGGTGAGAAAGTGATGATTTTTCTTCGCCTGCTTGCCCATAAAAAGAGGGCTGGTCAGCTTCCTGAAATTATCAGCGAGTACCAGAAATTGCTTGATGAAAAAAACGGAGTGATCAACGTTGCCATAAACAGCGCGGTCAAACTGAGTGATGAACAGGCAAAGGATCTTGTCAATAAACTGGCATCATACACCGGGAAGAAAGTTCGCGCAAAAATGCTGCTCAAAGAGGAGTTGCTTGGAGGTGTTACGGTTAAAATCGGGGATACCATCATTGATGGAAGCGTTCGCCACCAGCTTCAGCTTATGAAGAAATCGCTGCTTGCCGGAAAACTGTAAGCGCCTCGATATTCTTTTTTACTGAAATAGCCTGTTGATAAAACGGGCTATTTTTTTGTCGGAATTTATTTATGATATTCTTTTTCTGCTGCAGGTCCGCGTTCAGGGTTGAATAGGGGCTTTAGCTCAGTTGGTAGAGCGTCTCGTTCGCAATGAGAAGGTCAGGGGTTCGACTCCCCTAAGCTCCACTATCAGGATATTTTCCTGTGGCATTGTCCTGCCTCCGCTTCCAATAGATTTTTATCATCTCTTTTCCGTATCGATGGCCCTTTCGGCAGCACCTTCAGATATAATCGTTTATTTCATAAATAGATGCCTGACAATAATTGTTAACCGTTGCCAGAAGCGTCTATCAATGCTATATTCAAAAGCATTTGTGATGTAATGCTATACCGCCTCTTGTTTTTTCGCATATTAATGAGGAAGGTGAATACATATTTTCCACTACAAAGACAAAAACGCACAGGAGCTGATGTTATGAAAATTATGAAAAACAACGTTGCCATTCTTGCCTTGCTTGTTGCATGTATGCTTCCGGTCTCTGCCGGAGCAGTTGCGCCATCGCAGGTAACCGCCCCTCAGTCGACAACGGCTGTCGATAATACGAAAGGTTTGTATGTCGTTATTACCGAAGCTGAGCCGATGACTCAGATGATGGCTCTGGTGCTTTCAACACAAACGGTCATGCAGGGGAAAAGCATACAGATTCTGCTCTGTGGACCGGGCGGAGATCTTGCCTTGCAGAAAAGTCGTCAGGTTATCATGAAGCCACTGAACAAATCTCCCCAAATGCTGCTTGCCGATCTCATGGCGAAAGGAGTACAGGTTGAAGTGTGCCCTCTCTATCTTCCGAACAAAGGAAAGACGGAGGCCGATCTTATCAAAGGCGTGACTGTTGCAAAACCTCCGGTTGTTGCTCAGAAACTTCGCGCTGATGGCATCAAGCTTTTTACGTTCTGATCTCTTTTCTTATTCTGCAGAAGCTTCCTTATGGCTTCTGCAGATATTTTCTCCTCTGCAGAATACACATTCTTCGAAACCGATTTTTCCCGTCTCTTTTCAGAGTTCCTCACAGCATCGTACTCCTTCAGGCCATTTTATGGCTGAGACCTGATACGCATCTATCGGGATATCCGGTTGTGGTCGTTCATCACCTGCAGCATATGGCAATTGTGGGAATTCCGTAAAAATGAGTCTTTATAATCACGCAGGGAGATTGTAAATTTAAAGCTGTATTGTTATTCACTGCATGTCGGCTTTGTTCTTTATTCCAGACAGTTGCAATGCGAAAAAATATCGGGCAGACCGTTCGCGTTATCCGCGTTGTTGCAGAAGTTACTGTTTTTAAGGATGCCGCCTGTTACTTTCTGCCCGTAACTGACGGATAGGTTTGCAGGCAGGCTGCCCTGAGCCATTTGAGCCGCCACTCTTCCGTTATGCTTCAGTGATGGCGAAAGGGTTGCTGTTTTTTTATTTATCTTGTATTCTTATGCTTAATTAAAACCCAATGGCCTAACGGAGTTATACTATGCCTCGTACCAGATTGTCCTTGCGTTCAGCTTTGATGATATTCCCCGTCTCTGCGCTTCTGTTTTCTGCCTGTTCATCGTCAAAGGTTTCCTCACTCGATTCTTCCGGCTCTGTTGAAAGCAGATACGGAAAGGCTCTCGGTTACTATAACAAGGAAGACTTCGAAGATGCCGCGCTTGAACTTGAGCCGGTAATGTTTTCATCTCGCGCAACGGCGTTTGAAGACGATGTTCTTTTCCTGCTTGGACAGTCGTATTATAAATCCGAACAGTACCTGCTTGCCGTCGATATGTACTCGAGGCTTCTTCAGCAGGTTCCATCTTCGCCGTTTGCCAGGCAGGCCCAGTTCCAGCTGGCAATGTCGCATGAGCAGCTCTCTTCTCATTTTGAGCTCGATCATGAACATACCCTCAAGGCTATTCAGCAATTTGCTCTTTATCTGGAGGCCTATCCTGGCAGGGACTCTTCGCAGATATCTGCCGATGCGGATATGTACAGGGAACTTCTGAAAGTCAATCCCTCCAATGAGTCATACAAAGAACGGTATGCAAATTTTCAGGCTGAACTTGAAAGTGTGCAGTCTCAGGGATATGCCGAAAAAGCTATAGTGAAACTTCGGGAAAAGCTTACGAAAAACACTTATTTTATCGCTCGCCAGTATATCCAGCTCAAAAAATACAAAGCAGCAGGAGTTTATTTCGATGTAGTGATCAAGCGCTATCCTGATACGATTTATTTCGAGCAGGCGTGGAAAGGTCGAATCGATGTTATGATCGAACGCAAAAAGTGGTTTGATGCAAGACAGGCGGTCGATCAGTATCTGCAGCTATTTCCTGACAAAAGTGCCGAAATGCAGGATACTCGTGACCAGATCATGAAAAATTTCAGCAACGCCTGAACCTTTTTCCGTGCATGTTGCGCTCTATGGAGGGTCGTTCGACCCTCCGCATAACGGGCATCTGGCGCTCTGCCTCTTTGCCGTTGAGTTGCTGCGTATCGACCGGCTGATTATTTCGGTATCCATCAATCCGTTCAAATGGCGGTACGGGGCAGCCGATGAACAGAGAAAGCAGATGGCTTGTCTGTTTGCGGACGAGCTTTCGCGAGTTGGCATTTCTGCAGAGGTTAGCGGATGGGAGCTTGAAAAAAAACAACCATCATATACGGTCGATCTTATCCGTTATGTACGTTCGGTCTATCCGCTCGATCGGCTCACCCTTCTGATAGGCGAGGACAGTTTCAGGGAGATACGCTCCTGGAAATCCTGGGAAACGCTTCCGTCTCTCTGTGATCTCGCGGTTTTCAGGCGTACTTCGCAGGAAGATCATCGGGAGAACCCCTCCTTTCCGTTTTCATCCGGCACGGTTCGTTTTATCGATTTCGATTATCCGCTTTCATCTACCGTCATCAGAGAGAGAGTTGCCGCCGATCTGCCCGTAGGTGATCTTCTGCCCTCAGCGATCAGGTGTTATATTGCAAGGCACGGGTTATACCGTCAGGGATAAATCCCCATTCACATCGATTCCGGCGCCGATATACCGAGAATGGTAAACCCGTTTCGCAGTACCTGTCTGGTTGCCAGAGATAAAAAGAGTCTTGCCGTACGGATGTCGGGATCGGCCTTGAGGATCGGGCACTCCTGGTAGAATTTATGATACTGTTCGGCAACGGAGTGCAGGTACTCGACCATTTTCTGCGGTTCCAGCAGACGTATCGCCGTCCTGATGACCTCAGGATAATCAAGCAGGGTAAACCCGAGCTGGATTTCGGGTTCCAGAGAGAGTCTCTGCAGCAGATGGGCTCCTGATCCGTCCGGTTTGAATCCGACTTCTTCCGCTGCAATACGCAGCAGGCTGCAGATACGGGCATGGGCATATTGCAGGTAAAAGACGGGGTTGTCTTTCGACTGTTTTTTAGCAAGCTCGATATCGAAGTTCAGGTGCGAATCCTTGCTGCGCATGATAAAGAAAAGGCGGGTGGCATCGGCGCCGACATCATCGATCAGTTCATCCAGCAGATCGGCGTTTCCCTTTCTGGTTGACATTTTGACGGTTTCGCCGTCAACGGTAGTTGTAACGAACTGATTGATGGCTACCCGCATTTTCGATGTATCGTGACCAAGAATGCGCAGTGCCTCCAGAACATCGGGGTATTCGTCGATATGGTCGGCTCCGAACACATTGACGATAAGATCGAACTTCCGGCGGTATTTATCGAGATGATAGGCGATATCCGGCAGCCGGTAGCTTGGTTCTCCGGATGATTTTACCAGCACTTTATCTTTTTCCTGACCGAGTTTTGTGGTAAGAAACCAGGTGGCGCCCTCATATCGGTCAATGAATCCTTTCGACTCAAGCAGCTCAAGAACCCGATCGTTCGCTGATTTTCCGTTTTCTTCAGCGATGTAGAGGGTGTGTTCGTTGAAAAACGAGTCATGTCGGATATCGATACGCGCGAGGGTTTTTTTGATGGAGCTGAAAATAATAGATTCCGCAGTATCCTTGAATATGCCGGGATCATCGCTGTCGATAAGCGACGATTCGTGTTCATGAAAGAGTATTTCCGCAATTTCCCTGATATACTCTCCCTGGTAATGGGAGTCAGGAAAAACGATATCGCGTCCGCAGCGCTCCATATAACGGTAACGGACGGATTCCCCGAGAATCTGCATCTGCCTGCCGGCATCGTTGAAATAATACTCTCTTGTAAGGCTGTATCCCTGCGTTTCAAGCAGGTTCGCGATACAGTCGCCAAGTACCCCGCCCCGCCCTCTGCCTATGGTCAGCGGTCCGGTCGGGTTGGCGCTGACATATTCGACGATGGCGGTTCTGCCTTTGCCTGCGCACGAAGAGCCATACCCTTTGCCCTCAAGCAGGATATGCTCCACCGACTGCATGATGAACAAAGGCGTAAGGTAGAAGTTAATGAATCCCGGTCCGGCAATCTCAATGCGCTCAACGGTACCGTCAGGAAAGATCATCTGTCCGATAAGTTCGGCTGCCAGTTCTCTCGGGTTCCGACGACACTCTTTCGAGAGCAGAAGTGCGATGTTGGTCGAGAAATCACCGTTTTTTTTGTCGGTGGGTTTTTCGATCTGCACCGGTTTGTCAGTTTCTATTGCAGCGGACTGCAGTGCACTTTTGATGACCGGGAGTAAAAATTCTTGCATCGGAACAGGTTATAAGGTTTCGGTACGGGACTCATGAAGCCGTTCGAGCAGGCCGACCGGGTCCAGTTGCATGAAATCATCGATTATTTCAAGGACGTTACTGCAGGCGGCAAAGGCGTCATGGCTGTTTGTTGTGGTCAGCGCAACGCAGCTCATTCCCGCTCTTGAAGCGGCTTCGATTCCCGGCAGCGCATCTTCGAAAACAATACAGTCCGCAGGTTCGACTTCAAGCAGTTCTGCCGCCCTGAGAAATATGTCCGGAGCGGGTTTGCCCTCCTTGACATGATGGGAGCCTACGATGGCCTGAAAAAAACGTCTGGTTTCAAGAAGGCCAAGGACATAGTCGGTATTTTTCGCACCTGAACCGGTACCTACGGCAAGGGCGATACCGGCCATCTCTGCATGTTCAAGAAAGGTATGGAGGCCTGAAAGGGGTTTGATAAGAGAACGGGAATTTACCCGGTAGAGAAAATCTTTCAATTCCGTCAGCCGCTCGGCTTCCTGGGGAGTGATGTCGGGATCGAGAAAATATCGAAGCACATCAGGGCCTTTCATGCCCGCCGTTTCGACAAGGTACCGTTCCGGATCGAGTCCTTCGAGGCCGTAGTCCCTGAATAGCTCGACCCATGATGCAGCATGCAGTTTCATGTTGTCCGTCAGGACTCCGTCCATATCGAAAATAAAGGCATATTGTTTCGCTGGCAGTATCATCGTATCATTTTTCGGAATTGTAGAGAGTGCCCGGTGCAAAGCTTATCCAAGCTTCATGGCGGTCCGGACTTCCTGCATGGTTTGCGAGGCAAGAGCACGGGCTTTTATTTCGCCTTCGAGCAGAATCTCCCGGACAAGCTCTATCCGGTCCTCATAGTAGCGGCGTTTTTCAAGAAGCGGTTCCAGTTCCTCCGAAATTGCGGCTGCACAGAGCTTTTTGCAGTCAACGCAGCCGAGAGCGCCGGAACGGCAACCGGTTTCGATGGAATCAAGCTCCTCCCGGGCAGTAAACCGTTTATGGTAGCTGAAGACCGTGCAGACTTCCGGTCGTCCGGGATCGTTTCTTCTGACTTTCAAGGTGTCCGTTACGGCGTTTCTGACTTTTTTGAGCACCTCTTCCGGCGTGTCGGAAAGCAGTATGGTGTTCCCGAGCGATTTTGACATTTTCGCTTTGCCGTCGAGACCGACCAGCCTTGAAAATTTCGTGATTTTTGGCTCAGGCTCCGGAAAAACGTTTCCGGTTTCAGGATGAGGGTAGTGGAAATTGAATTTACGGGCGATCTCTCTGGTTATTTCAACATGCGGGATCTGATCTTCGCCTACTGGTACGATATTTCCCTTGTAGAGCAGTATGTCCGCTGCCTGCAGAACCGGATATCCGAGATGTCCGTATGTCAGGGAGTCCATGTTCAGGTCGCGAACCTGTTCCTTCAGTGTCGGATTTCGTTCAAGTCTCGATGAGGTTATCAGCATGGCGAAAAGGAGAAACAGCTCTGCATGCTCCTTGACCTGCGACTGCCGGAAAACAGGGCTTTTTTCCGGATCCACTCCCGCGGCAAGCCAGTCCAGCAGCATATCGATGGTGTGCTGGTATGCGTCGGCAGTTTCCAGCGATGTGGTCAGAATATGATAGTCCGCTATGAGAAAGCAGGTTTCATAAACTCTTGAGCCGTCTTCTGCAAGGAGGTTCTGCTGGTGAACCCAGTTTTCAAGTGCGCCGGTGTAGTGTCCAAGGTGCAGTTTCCCGGTCGGCCGCATCCCGCTTAAAATGCGAAGAGTTCCCATAAAAAAGTTGTCCGCCGCAGGGAATTGAAAGAAGATAAAAAACTGCCCCTTGCGGCGCTGTCGCAGTCGTTTATAGTTGCCGTAAATGCTTAGGAAGTTATAACAGTTGCAAGAAAGATAAAAGACCTTTTGTTTGTTTTTTGTTTTCATTACACTATATTATGCAACTTGTTTCGATTTCTTGACACAAAAAGATTTCTGAAACAGCTATATTTAGAGAGTAAGTCCTATACAACATTCGGTTGCCCAACCATGTCAGATCCGGAAGGAAGCAGCATCCGGTAATTCGAGTGTGTGATATAGTAAGCTTGCTCTCTTTTTTTTTGAACAAAATCAATCGCACGGAAGGTTACCATGGAATCAGGAACCGCAAAGAAAGAACTGCTCAATGCGCCTGTACGGCATATTGATATCAAACAGCTTAATATTGTTCCCCTCATTGACCAGATGGGAGATACCGCCTTTCAGGCCCGCAATCTCGCAAGAGCCGCTACGATTGTGGATCTCATGCAGCAGGACAAGGAGTGCGCCGTCATCCTCACGCTCGCCGGTTCGCTCATCAGCGCCGGTCTTAAGCAGGTCATCATCGACATGATCGACAACCACATGGTTGACGCCATCGTCTCCACCGGCGCCAACATCGTCGATCAGGACTTTTTCGAAGCGCTCGGCTTCAAACACTACAAAGGCACGCCGTTCATCGACGACGCCATTCTTCGCGACATGCACGTCGATCGCATCTACGACACCTATATCGACGAGGACGACCTGCGCGTCTGCGACGAAACCATGGGCAAGATCGCCGACTCCATGCAGCCCGGCGCGTACTCGTCGCGCGAGTTCATCATCGAGATGGCAAAATACATCGAGGCAAACAACCTCGACAAAAACTCCATCGTCTATAAAGCATACGAAAAGGGTGTACCGATTTTCTGTCCGGCATTCAGCGACTGCTCGGCCGGTTTCGGTCTGGTGCACCACCAGTGGCACAATCCGGACAACCATGTGGCCATCGACTCCGTGAAGGATTTCCGTGAGCTGACCAAAGTCAAAATCGAGAACGACAGAACCGGCATTTTCATGATCGGTGGCGGCGTGCCCAAGAACTTCACGCAGGACATCGTAGTGGCAGCCGAAGTGCTCGGTTACGAGGAGGTCTCCATGCACACCTATGCCGTGCAGATCACCGTCGCTGACGAACGTGACGGTGCGCTTTCCGGTTCCACCCTCAAAGAGGCCAGTTCCTGGGGCAAGGTCGATACCGTGTACGAGCAGATGGTGTTTGCCGAGGCAACCATCGCCATGCCGCTCATCGCCGGCTATGCCTATCACAAGCGCAACTGGGAAGGTCGTACGGCAAAGAACTTCAACGCAATGCTCGACAAACAGAGCGTCAGCGCATAACCGATCATAAAAGGGGGACGCATGAAATTCTTCATCGATACCGCCAATCTCGACGAAATCCGTTCAGCCGCCGAACTCGGCGTGCTGGACGGCGTCACCACCAACCCTTCGCTCATCGCGAAGATAGTCGGCGACCCGTCGAACTTCACCTACAACGACTTCAAGGCGCACATCGCCCGTATCTGCCATATCGTTGATGGCCCGGTCAGCGCCGAGGTCACCTGCCTCAAGGCCGAGGAGATGATCGCCGAAGGCGAAGATCTCGCATCGATTCACGAAAACGTGGTGGTCAAATGTCCGCTTACCATAGACGGCCTGAAGGCTATCAAGCACTTCTCCGCCAACGGAATCCGCACGAACGCAACGCTCGTCTTCTCGCCGAACCAGGCGCTGCTTGCCGCCAAAGCCGGAGCGGACTACGTGAGCCCCTTCGTCGGCCGGCTCGACGACATCAGCACCGACGGCATGGCGCTGGTCGAGCAGATCGTCACGATATACGGTAACTACGGCTTCATGACCGAAGTGATCGTGGCCAGCGTCCGCCATCCGCAGCACGTCGTCACCGCCGCCATGATGGGAGCCGACATCGCAACCATCCCTTACGGCGTTATCAAACAGCTCGCCAACCACCCGCTCACCGAAGCGGGCCTTACGAAGTTCATGGATGATGCTGCCGTGATGAAAAAATAGGCGTTTCGGGTGACATTGCTTTCCTTTCAAGTTCCCTGCAAGCCGGATATGCCCTGCATCACCGGCTTTTTTTATTGGTGCACCGCTATTCCAAGGCATGAACCCCTGCTGGTTTGTCGGTAACTATAAACGGCGGTTATATAGTGCCTGACAGAAAAGTCTTTTTTTTATAAAAAGCAACTCATTTTATAAGTC